>JAFGHN010000290.1 GCA_016930115.1 Spirochaetales bacterium
CGGCGCCACCACCGAGCTTCCCCAGAGAAAGACCGAGTGTGCGAGCCTTGCGGCTTCCTGGAATAATTCGGTCTTCGATGAGATGCTTACAAGAGCTCAGAGGATGGTAGATGTCCAAGCGCGGACAAAGTTACTCAAAGAGGCGGCTTTGCTTTTCATCCACGAAGTGGGAAACGTAAACCTGCCCGCGGCGATGAGCTACAAGTACTGGTGGCCGTGGGTAAACAACTACTACGGTGAGGAAGAGCTTGGGTATGGAAACCAGCAGCCTGCTATCGATACTACCTGGCTTGACCTCTCCATGAAGAAGTCGATGGGTTACTAGAGTTCGGTCCTGGTAATCAAACGATTCAGAAAAAGAGGCGGGTATCCCCCGCCTCTTTTTTGCAGGAAGCAACTCCGGAAAGCGCGGTTCAGCCATCCCTTGGATCCCGCCTCTGTCGACAAGGGTCTGCGCCTCAACGACTAGATCAGCAGAGAACCGTGGAATGAGCGGGCCGCGATACGGGTTGTAACGTTTTCAGATTCTAAACCGAGAACCCCGGCGATTTACTTGTAACCGTAGTGCCAGTGGCACATCCGGCAGCGAAAGCCGGCTGCCATCACCTCACCTAAGAATCAAATATCCGTGACCAATTGCGAGGCTTCTTCTTTTGCCATGAACCTTCGTGGTAGGCGTAGCTCACTATCAAGGGGAGAACGGAGGAGGCTTCAGCGTACACCATCTGTGTCGCCGTGTCGGCTACTTTTCCCCAGGAGTTCGCCTCCTTGAGGGTCGAGCTCGAACACGCGCCGTCGCGAACGTCCGCAACCGTGATCTGGACCGCGTAGGCGTGCATCGGGACGTCATGGCCAAGCACTTCAGCGCAGATAACGGTATCCTGGACAAAATTCTTAGGAACGCCGCCGCCGATAATAAACAGTCCCGTGGTGTCCGCCTGTAACTTGATTTCGGTGAGCTCTCTGAAATCCCGCACGGAATCGATGGAAACACAGTCCGGTCTGGCTTCCTGGTGCATGACAAGGCCGAAACCGGCGCTCGAATCCGAAAACGCAGGGCAAAAGATAGGCACTCCGGACCGGTAGGCTTCCTCCACAAGGCTTCCGCTCTTCACCGCGCCGCCTTCCGCAAGATACCTGCCCATCTGTCTGATAAAGGCCCGGGAACTGTAAACACCCGGTTTCATGTCATTCGCGATATCCCGTACAGTTTCATCGCACTTTTGAAGCTCCTCTTCGTCGATGTAGGTGTCGTAGATCCTGTCGATGTAACGGTCCCTGAGCATCCGGTCATCCACATCAATCTCACCGCGGTAGTGTTTGTTTCCAATCGCTTCAAAAAAGTCCATGTCAACAATGGAAGCGCCGGTCGCGACCACAACATCAACCATCCTGTACCTGATCATATCGGCGTAAATCTTGAGACATCCCGCCGCTCCGGTGCTTCCGGCTATGGTCAGCACCACAGTGCAAGCCTCATCCTGCAGCATCTGCACAAGCAGGTCTGCCGCGGATGCGGTTTCGCGTGCACTGAAGGACATGCCGCGCATTTGCCGTATGATGGGTGACGCATCGAAGGTGGTTACATCGATATGCTCGATCGGAATGTTCAAGATATCACTCTTGTCCATTAGCTTACCTCTCGCCCCGTTTCGGTTTTTGGCTGCAGCGCCCCGATGTAGGTCATCACTTTATAGAGAAGCTTCGCCGCGAGAAAATCCGCGGAGTGGTGGCCGTCCGGGCAGAGCTCAACTATATCAAATCCGACGATGCGCCGGCTGCCCGCAACCGCCCTGAGCAACGCAAGCACCTGGTACCAGCCAAGCCCACCGGGCTCCGGTGTTCCGGTTGAAGGCATTATTGAAGGATCAAAAACATCGAGATCGATGGTGATATAGACATCACCACTCAGGTGTCCGACAGCTTCTTCTATCCATTGCCCGGTCCCTTCGGCAATCCGGTGCGCGTAAATAACGGGCTCCGCACAATGACGTTCCGATATGTCCATACTCCGAATACCGACGGCAACCGATGGGCACACTTCTCTCACCCGTGCCATGACGCAGGCATGATTGTAGCGCGATCCTTCGTATTCCTCCCTGAGATCCGCGTGGGCATCGAGTTGCAGCACGGATAGACCCTTATACGCCGCGGAAGCGGCCATAACGGCGCCTATCGACACCGAGTGCTCCCCGCCGAGCACCACCGGGATTGCTCCGCGACGGAGATACCCGGAAACGGCCTCGCGGACGGCATGTATCATCGATTCCGAATCGCTGACGGTGATGGCAGCCGGATGTTCCGCTATCCCTGCGGTGTATATTTCGGTTCCCGTTTCAATATCGTATCGTTCCACATACGGGGATGCCGCCCTGATCGCTTCGGGGCCGCGGTCCGCGCCTTTCTTCCACGTGCTTGTACTGTCAAACGGCACGGGTATCATGACGAACCGCGCGCTTGCAGGATCGGTGTATTGAGGCGAAAGATTGTAAAATGACAACCGTGGCAACTTCGGCTACCTGTCAGCGGGTCCGAGGATCGGCACGAAATGATTGAGGACGCAGAGGGCCACTAAAGCCGAACCAAACCGCTTACGAGGCACAAAGCTCTCCACGATGGTCCGGATGTCACGAAGCTCAAACTCCTCTTCATAGCCGTTGCGGTACAGCTCATCGAGGCTCGCCAATAGCTGTTTTTCGGCTTTTAGCTTTGACATCCGACCATTGCATTCGCAGACGAAACCTCCGTACTTCTCGCCGGTATCACGGCGGTACAGCCACGCATAGATAAGCCCGGCTGTAGCTCGCCTCCCGCGGCTAGAGGTTGCGTTGGCCATGATCGTCTCCATGACTGCACCGTGAATGAGACGCGCAGGTTTTTCCACTTCCACAGCACAAGCAGGGAGAATTGATGAGTATGTGATGATATTACACATCTCTATGCCGGCCGCTCGAAGCGCCAGGTGATACGAACCGGCATGAACCGTGACATCGCTTTCCCCGCAACCCCTGGTAATGAAGTACTCGCGAGGAATGCGATGACCAATCGCTGTCGCGTCACGTACTACAAACGGCGCGACCACCTTCGGCGGATCCTGGACGTGCCCAGCCACCGACTGAAAGAGACTATCCTCCAATCTTTAATACTACACCTCCACGGCGATTTTCCCGGTGGAGATGCAATATTCACCGGGTGACGAAATTTATAACAATCAGACGATCCGGTCAATATCATTTTTGAAAAATATGCATCCCACTTTGGCTGAATATGCCAAGGAGCCCGAAATCTCAGGATACCCGCAGTGCCGGCGGTCATAAGTCCGGTTTGGGGCACTGCAGGCTTGCTAAGCCGAGGTAGCTAGTGGTACATATAAGAGGAGGCAAAACCATGCCGCTTATCGTCCAGACTGGTTCTCCGGGAACTCTCATTTCATCCTCCGGGAAACGCCGGCATCTCGAGACTATGCTCAAGCGACTGGGAAGGGATTTTAGGAAGATACTCATTATCGCGCCTGACTTCACCCGCTTTCATTCTCAGGCCGGCGAGTTGACAC
>JAFGHN010000048.1 GCA_016930115.1 Spirochaetales bacterium
ATCCCCGGTGCGGCGGCAACCTTCCCGGGCATCGAGCACCGCCTCGAGTTCGTGCGCACCGTCCGGGGTATTTCTTTTTACAACGATTCGGCGGCCACAATCCCGGATGCGACGGTTGCCGCGGCAATGAGCTTCAAAGATCAGGTGATCGTCATCGCGGGCGGGACTGACAAAGAACTGGATTTCAGTGTCCTGTCCGAGCTCAAGGACAGAGCCCGCAAAGTCTATCTGTTGGAAGGCAGCGCTTCAGCGAAAATCGCCGATGCGCTCCACGAGGCGGAGGTTCCGTTTATCGGCCCCTTCCCTTCCCTTAAAGAACTCATGTCATCTATAATGGCAGAGGCAGGACCGGGAGACATCGTCTTGTTTTCTCCGGGTTGCACCTCCTTTGAGATGTTTCTCAACGAGTTTGACAGGGGGCGCCGATTTAAAGCGATGGTGGAGGAGTTACCAGATTGAAAACCGGTTGCAGAGCCGGATGGTGGTCCATCCTTTTTCTCCTGGCGGTGTGCCACGCACCTGCGCAAGTGCTTCCCAGTGTGGACATCGACACCGCCAGAACACAGATCGATCAGTTCCTGCGCGAAAACGAACTGATCGAAGCGCGAATTTCGGAGCTTCTCGCCACCAACGAAGACCTCACCGCGGACATTGAGCTGTGGAAAGGCTGGCTTGCCGGCGTCAGCACCGTTACGGCGAGGACCGTGGAAAAGGCGGAGCAGCTTACCGACATTCTCTCGGAGCTCGCAAGCAAATCGCTCACCGAACGCACACAGAACGTCCTGGAGCGCTACTACCGGATCAAATCGATACTCGAGGATAAGAACAAAGAGCTGACCGAACGGATAGACGCAGCGGAGGCCTCCATACGGAGAAACGGCGAGGTGATAGCGGAACTTCGGAACAAGACGCAGAGCAATCTCGATAACGTGGAACTTCTCAAGGCGGCGATCGAACGTTCCGCCGGCAGCGAAGAGATGATAAACAGCTATATCGAAGACCTCGAAAAGGCGCTTGATGAGGCGCAGAAGCTGATTAACCAATCGTTCTGAGCGCCGGACGTTTCACCCTCAGGCGGTGGTTCCTCCTGCGGCTCTTCTGCCGAGACCCAGCAATCTTTTCCTTACTTTCATGAAATAGACGTTCCTCGCTTTTTCAGCAATGCGGTAAGCACCGTACGCCGTCGGTTTGACCGGGTAGTCCCAGCATCCCGCTCGATGCACGATTTCTCCGCCAAAACCCGTTTTCACGCGATAGAGCCCGTGAAGCGGATGTCTCGGGTCTTCCGACGGCGGAATACCGAGCAGGTCATACGTCCCGCAACCCGCGGCTTTTGCATACTTCATCGCTTCCCATTGAAGCGCGTAGGTGGGCATGAAATTTCTTCCCGTACTCCTTGAGGCGCCGAAATGGTAGATGCAACGGCTGCCGCAGATCGAAATGATGATCGCGGCGACTGTTTCGCCCGCAACCGAAGCGAAAAACGGCACAACATCGACGTCAGTGTGTTGCTCACCTTCCTCAAAAAGCCCGGCGAAGTAACTCTCGGCGTGCAAGGTGATACGGTCTCTCTCGGCGGTCTCCTTTGCCAGTTCGTACCAGAGCTTCAGGTCGCCCCTGTCACCGATGCGTACCGTCACCCCTTTGCGGCCGGAGAGTCTGATGTTGTATCTGGTTTTCGGTTTCATCCGCGAGAGTATTTCGTCTTCGCCGCCGGTGAGATCGACAACCACGGTATCCGGAACCTGGATATCCACCGCGGCTTTCCTGAAGGGGGCGTCAAGAAGAGTCTCCCGCTCCTGAGGCCGGTCAATTCGCCAGGGCAGATCGAAACGGAGGAACACGCATCCGGAAGGCAACATCGGCTTCAATTCTTCCGCCAGCCCCTGGAGAAACACCTGTCGTTCCTCCACACCGGGCTCGATGTCCGGGCCGTGGGGGACATAACCGATGCTCGCGCCCCCGGGTACCGGCAGTTTTCTCAGCAGAACCAGCAACGGAAAACGATCGGTTTGCCGGCCGGTAAGCGCACTTGTGACGGTGGAAGATTCCCCAATGATATGAAACCCGAGCGCGAGGCTGCCAAACCTCTGTTTGAGCCCGGCCCAGTACGGGCTCTGGAGAAGATTGTCGCATGAAGGCAATCCGTCGAGTGAAGAGGCTTCGAGCCTAAAGCCGTTCATCCGTCAGCCGACCTCGCCGGCATCCACCTTTTCCGTCTTTACCTTTTCGTTTCCGCAGACCATGGGGGTATCTCCCACGTATACCTGGAAGTCACGCACGAAAATCGGCACTTCGAAAAACTCGTCGATAGTGATGATACGCGGCGGTTCGCCGGACGGTGAGAAGCCTTCAAGGTGCACCGGCTCTCCGGGTTGGGCGTCTTTGACGAAGAGCACTTCAACGGTATCACCCTTCTTCGCGGCGAGAAGCATTCCCTGGCTCTCAACCCCTCTCAGCTTTGCCGGTTTCAGGTTCGACACCAGGACGATGGTCTTCCCAAGGAGCCCGTCTTCGTCATAGTGTCCCACCAGGCCGGAGACGATCTGGCGTGTCTCAGATCCCAGATCGATGGTTTCGATGTAGAGTTTGTCCGCCTTCGGATGCCGCTCAACCGAGATAATCTTGGCCGCGCGCAGTTCGACGGAACCGGAGAACTTCGCCTCCGGTTTCTCGGCCCTGTCGGCCTGAGTTCCCGAAAATCGCGTCTTGAGCTGCGATATGAAATCATCCTCGAGCCTGGTGAAGAGTATCTCAGGCCGGCCGATCGCTGAGAGCCCCTCGAGCTTTCCAAGGCTTTCCCAGCCCGTGGCCGACGTCCCCAGTTGCCCGGCAATCCGCGTTGAGGTGGCCGGGAGATACGGAGCTATCAGGATGGCCAGGTCTCTTATGAGAAACGCGAGGTTCCTCAAGAGTGACGCCGCCTGTTCCGGATGCTCGGTTCTTGTCCGCCACGGTTCGCCGTCCTGGAAAGCCTTGTTGCCCAGCGAGGCGAGCTGGAATATAGACCTGAAGCCGTCACGCAGGTTGGCCCATTCGAGGCTCCCGGTTATCTCTTTTTCGATGCGACGGACCTCCGACCAGAGGCGCGCGTCTTCTTCGCCGTCGGGGACACGGCCGTCAAAGTAGCGATCGATAAAAGTCAACGTTCTATTCACCAGGTTGCCCAGGTTGCCGATGAGCTCGCCGTTCACTTTCTCCTGGAAATCCGCCCAGGTGAAGATCGCATCGGATTTTTCCGGACGATTGTAGAAGATGTAAAATCGCCAGATGTCTGCAGGGACGCCGGTGTCCCTCGCATCGTTGCCAAAGACTCCAACCCCCTGCGATTTGGAGAACTTGCCGTCTTCATAGTTGAGGTATTCAGTTGAAGACATGTGATGGAGCATCGTCCACTTCTCACCGGTTCCAAGCTGTGACGACGGGAAAATGACGGTGTGAAACGGGATATTGTCTTTACCGATAAACTGAAACAGCTCCACTTCTTCCGGATTCCGCCACCACTTCTCCCATTCGGAAGTGTGTGTCGCCGTTATCGAAACGTACCCGATAGGCGCGTCAAACCAGACGTAGAACACCTTGTTCTCGTATCCTTCCTTGGGTACCGGGATGCCCCATTTCAGATCGCGGGTGATTCCCCGTTCACGCAACCCGTCGCGTATCCACGCCTGGGTCATGCGAACGGCGTTGTTCGCCCAGCGCCCCTCTTGTGAGGCGGTTTCCATCCAGGCGTTCAGCTTTGGAAGGATGGCCGGCAAATCGATATAGAGATGGCTCGTTTCCCTGGCTATCGGCGGATTCCCGCAGGTGATGCACTGCGGGGCTTGCAGCTCCATAGGATCGAGCAGCTTCCCGCAGTTCTCGCACTGGTCTCCGCGGGCGCCTTCATAACCGCAGTGGGGGCACACGCCCCTCACGTACCTGTCGGCAAGAAAGCGCGAACAGTTGCCGCAATACAGCTGCTCAATCGTTTTGGCCTTGATGTATCCGGCTTCGTCGAGTTTCTTGAAGATGGCCTGGGTGATCCCGGTATGCTCGGGAGTTGAGGTCCTCCCCCACTTATCGAAGGCGATGTTGAACCAGTTATATATATCGGTATGAATTGCGTAGTATCGGTCGCAAAGCTCCCGGGGTGTAATGCCCTCCTCAAGAGCTCGTGTTTCGGTGGCGGTACCATACTCATCGGTACCGCAGACGTAGAGCGTTTCGTATCCTGCGAGCCTGCAGTATCTGGCAAAAACATCGGCCGAAAGCACCTGGATAAGATTTCCAAGGTGCGGGATGTTGTTTACGTAGGGCAAAGCTGAAGTGATGAGCCTCTTTTTCATCCCGATACTATAGGTAGCCCGGTACGTGCTGTCAAGGCGAATAAATCCATACCGGGCCGGTATATAGCTATAGCTGTAGAATACCGGGACACCCGAGGGAAAGTCTCTCCTTGACCTGTGGTGAGCTCTACAGTAACTTGTATCAATATACACAGAGGAGGACATATGTCGGAAAGAGACGTTTCGCCGTCACCAGGCGGTTTACCGTTTGCCATAAAACCCCGGCTCATCGTGATCGCGGTGATCGTTATCGCCTTGATCATTCTGATAGCGTCGAGTTTTTTCGTTGTCGATCAAACTGAGCAGGCGGTTGTGCTCAGATTCGGGAAATTCAGCCGGGTGGCCGGCCCGGGGCTGAATTTCAAAATGCCCTTCAGCATCGAGAAGAATTACAATGTGCCCACCCAGGTGGTCCAGAACCAGCAATTCGGGTTCAGGACCGAAAGAGCGGGAATCACCTCCGCGTTCTCCCGGGCGGATTTTCCCGAAGAGTCGATCATGCTCACCGGTGACCTGAATATCATCGATATTGAATGGACGATCCAGTACCTGATAGTCGATCCAAAAGCATGGCTGTTCAAGGTTGAAGACAGAGAGAGAACCATACGGGACATCTCCCAGTCAACGCTCAATCGATTGGTGGGAGACCGGGCGATTCTCGACGTTATCGGCAACGAACGAACGGTTATAGAGGTTGAGGGCCAGCGGCTGTTGAACGAGAGGTTGAAGGGTTACGATCTGGGGATCAATGTCACAACGGTGAAACTCCGGAACATAGTCCCGCCCGCCGGTGAAGTGCAGGACGCCTTTGAAGACGTAAACAAGGCAATTCAGGACATGAACCGTCTGATCAACGAGGGGAAGGAGCAGTACAACAGCGAAATCCCGAGGGCGCGCGGAGAGGCAGAGAAATTGATACAGGAAGCCATGGGCTACGCCGCAGAGCGGGTGAACGCAGCCCGGGGTGACGTTGCCAGGTTCAACTCGGTGCTTGCTGAGTACTCGAAAAACCCGGATGTCACCAGGACCCGCCTTTATATCGAAATGATAGAGAGCGTGTTCGCCGGCGATAAGGGCACGGACCTGGTCGACCGTAACCTCGATAACTTCATTCCGCTGAAAATGCTTCAGGATGCGGCCGGAGGAGGTGCACAATGAAAAAGACGGTAACCATAGTCGTAGTAATCGCGGTAGTCCTCATCATCTTTTTCGTGCTCGGTCCGTTTTATGTAATCGAGGAGGGCCAGCAGGCGGTGGTAACAAGATTTGGCAAAGTGGTAAGCACCACGACGCAAGCCGGCCTCAAGTTCAAGATGCCCCTGATAGACAACGTGGTGAAGTACTCGAAGAGACTCCTCACCTGGGACGGCCAAGCACAACGTATCCCGACCCAGGAGAAAATGTTCATCTGGGTGGATGCAACCGCGAGGTGGCGTATAGAAGATCCGCTCAAGTTCTACGAAGCGGTCACTACTCTGGAAGGCGCCTTTGGCAGGCTTGACGAAGTCATCGACAGCTCGGTGAGAACCGTTATCGCAGAAAATCTGTTACGTGAAGCGGTGCGCAACTCGAACGTGATCAACACCATCGACAGACAGGACCAGATTGAGCAGGTCGAGACCGAGGAGGGAGATATAGAGGACATCGCAAGCTTCACCTCTGTTCAGGAGACCTACCCCGCAATCACGAGGGGCCGGAGCGTCCTCTCCAACGAGATGTTCCAGAAAGCGAGCGCAATTACTCCGCAATACGGTATTAAATTGGAGGACATCATCATCAGGCAGATCCGGTATTCAGATGACCTCACCCAGAGTGTGTACGACAGGATGATCAAGCAGCGGAACCAGATCGCCGAGGCGTACAGGTCCTACGGAGAAGGGATGAAGGCCGAATGGGTAGGCCGCATGAGCAACGAGAAACAGGCCGTCCTCTCCAAGGCCTATGAGACCGCTGAGGAGATAAAAGGGAGGGCGGACGCGGAAGCTACAACTATTTACGCCCAGGCGTATGAAGCCGATGAGGAGTTCTTCTCCTTCTGGCGTTCAATAGAGTCTTACAGGAAGACGCTGCCGCAGTTCTCAAAGACGCTCACAACGGATCTTGATTACTTCAAGTATCTGTATTCTTCGAAAGGTAACTGACAGTAGTTGCGTACATGACCGCGCCGCCCGGCCACATAATAAATTATTATGTGGCCGGGCGGTTTTTTCGCCGGGGTCGGAGGCCGGGGCGGCCTTCAAACCGTTCGCCTGTTTATTTTGCGGGAACCGTGCCGATATCTGCTCGCATACTCGTCCTCTCGGTAACGATCCACCTTTTTTCAAGATACGTCAGCGGAAGCTGCAGCGTGAATGCTCCCGTTTCGGAGAACGCCGTCACCGTCGCGACGGCATTGTAACCGTCGACGGCGACGCTCCCCACCTCCCAGCGGCTGAAGCCTGAAAAGACTTTGACGTAGGCGTCTCTTTCGGCGGCGTTGAGCGCATGAAATACCGGAAAGAACTTTTCGAGCGTCTCAAAATCATCTGAAGAAATCGACTCAAAGAAACCGTTTACGGTCTTTTCTATTGAGTCACGATCAGCTAAGGCCCGATCGGCGCCGCAGCCTGCTACCAAGACAGCGAACGCTGCGACAAGAATAAAAATGATGAGGTGTTTCAACAAATCAGGTGCGGAAAAACGATAGAGGCGGAGGACGATCCCCCGCCCCTCCGAGAGGATCAATTGCTGTACTTGACTATCACGCCGCTGACTTCGGCCACAGCGGGGGCAAGAATCGATCCCGTGAGGCTGTTCAAGACGGCGTTTATCAACGTGAACCTGTATTCGACGGTGACGTTTACCGCGGCGTCTCCCGTGTACTTACTGATTTCACGTTGGATCGCGTCGTAGATCTTTTCGTCCATGGCGGTCGCGGTGAAATTCCCGATATTCGCACCGCCGGATGCCCCGAGAAGCTCCATCACGGGGACCTCGATTTTGAACTCCCCGACTCTCTGGTAAGACTGAATTTCCTTGGTGACTTGTATGCCTGAGAGCTTGAAGGTTGTGCAAGACATAACAAACACAATCAGCAGCACGGCAACAAGGGCATAAGCGATCTTCTTCATCATTTTCATCTGTTCCCTCCTATGGAATAACAGAAACGATACAATAGCGACTTTTCACAGTTGAATCAATCGCGCCGGCGCGCGACCCACGAACTCTCGTCGCGCATTGCCGTCCTGCCGCCGGTCGTGCTAAAAATACGTCATGGCTGTTATCGGAATAATCGGCGGGAGCGGGCTCGAGGATCTGGATCTGCTCACTCATCCGGTTGAGCACAACATCGATACCCCATACGGTCTCCCGTCGGCGCCGCCCAAAAGCGGCGAAATAAAAGGCGCGAAAGTTGTACTGCTTTCACGCCACGGCCCGGCGCATACTATCCCGCCGACACAGGTCAATTTCAGGGCAAATATCCACGCGCTCAAGACCCTCGGCTGCACCCATATTCTCGCAACCACCGCCGTGGGCTCCTTGAGAGAAGAGATCGGCCGCGGAGATCTTGCCATCCTCGACCAGTTCATCGATTTTACCCGGCACAGAAAGTCAACCTTTCACGACGCTTTCGAACCGCATAAGATGGTCCATGTTTCCATGGCGGATCCCTTTTCGGCGGAGCTCCGGCA
>JAFGHN010000049.1 GCA_016930115.1 Spirochaetales bacterium
AAAATAGGCCGTCACCCCGCGTTCCGCCACACTGTTGGTGCCCTTCCACAGTTCGTCGATGAGCGGTAGCACTCCCTCACGTTCAACGTCTTCGCGTCCGAGGAGGTATTCGTGAATATACCTTAAGTAGGCAATATCGCGGTTGTCTTCGCGCTGCAGGCGCAAAGAGGTTCTCGCGTCCTCGAGTTCCCTTTCGATTGCTTTGATTCCGTTACGGAACCCGGCAAGCGTCATCAGACTCAAATACAGCTCGTCCACAGCGTTCTGGAGCACAGGTATCGATTCTCCCGTTAGCGCCGTCTCCAGACCGGCAACGGACGCGCTGAAAGTTTCTTCAGTGCCTGCAACCTTTGCGATTTCTTTCTCGAGATCATTTCTGTAAGCAATCACCCCATTGACCGCAAGAACTCCATACTCCGAGGTCTCAAAGATCTCACGCCCGACGTCCAGCCCCGTCGTATAGAGCGCAATTGCCTTCCAGTACTCTCCGGCACGGGCAAGAGCCAGTGCCGCGTCCATAATTTCGTCCACCTGTTTCTTGTTTACGATGATTGCTGCTTCGTAGAGATAGTCCGCGAGCACCTTTCCGCGATATTCATTTGGCTGAGGATCGAGGTCTCTGATAGCACCGATCTTTTCGAACACACCCTCGGGATTTCCGTTCTTGATATCCTCGATAATGCCTTCCTCCAACCTTGAGATCGCCTTTTGCACTTCCAGATAGATGGCGTTGCGCTGCTGCACCTGATCAAAAAGTTCCGGGTTGTCCTTCAGAATCGCGTTGAGCTTTTCGAGGCCTTCGGTATATCTCTTTTCGCTGAAAAGCAGGTCCACTTCGGCGAAAGGGTCCTCGGCGCCGCCTCTTGCGTACACGTATCCCGTTGCCAGTACACAAATTGCGAGGAGAATAATTACGCGTAGAAGCACTGTCCGAGACAAGGGCAAATTTCCGCTACCCCTCCCTTAATCTACCACATTATCGGCACGAATGGCCCCCCTGCTAAGCCGCGAAAGGCGCCGCTCGTCCGGGGCAATCTCAAGTTAACGGTAAACCGGTCACATAGAATAAAGATTTTTGCCGTAGTATATTTAGTGTGCATGAAACGTCTGATTTTGATGATTCTCCTTATTTTCGCATCGGTGTATATGTTTGCCCAGGACTATTCTGACATATACGGAGAATCCTCCTCGTTATCAGATGTCTTTGTCGATGAAAACACCGGTCTTACGGTCTTCCCGGTACTTATTGTGCCCGGTGGAGGCAAGTACGAAGGGATGGGCACCGCTTACACGGCAGTGGCCGGAGACTCCGGATTTCTCGAAGCGAATCCCTCCGCGAGCTCCGTGCTCGATTTCACCGAGTTGTCGTTCATCCATAACAACTGGATTGCCGATTCCCGTCTCGAGGGCGTTATTTATACGATGCGGTTCAATGAGCTCGGAATCGGGTTCGGCGGCAAGTTCCTCTACGTTCCCTTCACCGGATACGACGACTGGGGTGAGAGGACAGGCGGTGGCTATTACTCCGAGAGCATCGCTACCGCCAACATCTCCTACAACTTTTTTTCCAGCTACACCTTTTACGGTCTCGCCGTCGGCGCCAACCTGAAAGTGGCATACAGAAACGTTCCCTCCGTCAGATACACAGATCAATCCGCCGTGGTGGCGCTCATCGACATCGGCACGTTGACCCGTTTCAATTTCCTCAAGTTCTTCGCTTCGAGGAGCAAGAACTTTTCGGTGGGTCTCGTGCTCAAAAACCTGGGCCCCCTGGTACAGGACGAGCCGCTTCCGACGGTGCTGACCGCAGGCCTTGCTTACTCGCCGCTGCGCCCGGTGACCGTCGCGGTCGATTTCAACGTGCCGATAGGCTACGGGCAAGGCGCCGAGGAGGTTAACTTCGCCGGCGGCTTGAACGTTTCGGTGACCGATTTCTTCGCCATCCACAGCGGATTCCAGTACAGAGGGGCAAATCCCCGCTTCTCTCTCGGCGGTACCGTAGATCTGACGCGCGTCAGTTTCGTGGCGAACTACACCCTTGATCTGTCCACATTGTCAAATACTCCGGACAGATTCAGTCTGGAAGCCAAGCTAAACCTAGGCGATGAAGGCCGCCTTGCCCTGCGGAACCGGGTTGACGAGTACTACATCGCAGGAATAGAGGAATTTGCCGCGGGCAACCTCGAGAAAGCCATCGGTTACTTTGAAAAAGCGCTCGATCTTGATCCTGGTTTTGTTCCGGCAAGAGAATATCTTGACGAAGTGAGCCGGCAACTCAGGAATCGCGAGGAACTCCGGTCATTACAGTAACGAGATTTACTTCACCTGCTTGTAGCTTTTTTTGACCCTGCGATAGACGTCGAAAAGAGAAACATCTATTTTTTTCGATTCACTCCACTTGCTCAAGACTTCCACATCCGATTCTTTGCGGGATATCTCCTTCGCACGGGAAATAAGCTTCTCATGCTTCCGGTAGTCCTTTGTGCTGAACCGCTTCTCCAGGTACGATAGCATCTGTTTCACGTCGTCTTCATTGGCAACGTTGAACCTGCTTCCCGGATTATCAAGCATGTGCCGGATGATTTTTTCGCGGCTCTCCGACTCGTTCCGTTGAAGCGCTTCTTCAACCTCTCTGACGAAGGGGTCTTCTTCGAATACGATCCTGTCCACAGCGGTCCTGAGCTCCACCCGGGACCGTAATGCAAGATTGGAACGTTGGTCCCGCCGTCCAAGAAGGAAATACGCCGCGATGGCAATCCCCAAGCCAATGAGGATTTCATCGGCAAGAGGAACCGGGTCACGTATCACAAAAGCGAGGAAAAGGTACGAAAGAAGAAAAACCGCCGCCGACATGATGAACCGCGGTATGAAGCGCACCTCCATCACCCAGCTTTTCACCGCGCCCTCTATCATGCGGTAAAGGTCGTTTCTGAAAAGGGTAAGGGACTCAACCCGGGGTTCCTGACCGTATTTACCCTTTATTTTGCATTTCTTGAGGACTGAGGCGAGTTTTTCAGGCGAGTCAAACGGATGAAGGAAAAGCGCCCCTCCATCCTTTCTGTATATATGAAAGATCGTGATCCTTTCTTTAGTATCCATTTCTCAATGGAAACTTACCAACTCGATTCGATAGTTGTCAAGAAGAAGTTTACTGATGGCGGAGAGAAGCCTGCCGGCGGGATTTTTCTATCTTCTCCATTTTGGCGTAATACTTGGACTGTTTTTCGATTTCCGCCACTTCCGATACGTGTATCTTGTTATCGACTACCTTGAGCTTGCTGTTCTCGAAGAGTTTTCTGATATGCGTGTTGCCTTCGTTTTTCGGCAGCCCGACCAGATTGATAAGCTCCGGCGGCCCGAAATCGAAGGTATAAGGCTGGTTGGTCAACGGCACCCGCAGGCGCTCAAGCTCGATGAAAAGCCGGTCATACATACGCCCCACCGGGTCGCCGATCTGCGTATTGGCAATCTGTTTGTAGATGAACCAGAGACGTTCCGAAAGGATCTGCGTAAGCCTCGTGATCATCTGCGGCTGGGTCGATACCATCCGCCTGAAGTTGGCCTTGTTCACCGCCAGGAGCACGGCGTTCTGATGTGCGATAGCCGAGGCAGTCCGTGGTTTGTCTTCGAGCAACGCCATCTCGCCGAACATGTCTCCCGCCTTGAGCACCGCGAGAAGCACTTCGTTGTCGTTGATTATTTTTGTTATTTTGACGCTTCCCTTCTGAATGATGAACAGCTCCGCGCCGGGCTCCGATTCACTGAAGATCATGGTGTTCTGCGGGTAGGTCCGGGTAAATTGCTCGTTTGTTCCGTCAAGATATACGGCCTGGGAGTAAGGCTTGATTTTCCCCATCCGTTCTCTTGCCGTCTGCACCTGATCGCCGTTGGGACAGTGCTGGATATACTTGTAGTAGGCATAGTACGCCTGGTTGTACTGGCTTTGGCGCGCATAGTATTCTCCCACCCTGAACAGGTGGGAGACGTTTTCTTCAGACGAATCACCCTTGAGGGTCAGGCGCGCCAGGGCGGCGTCAAGATAGCGGAGAGTCTTTGAGAACTGCTGGATTATCTTCAGCGCTACCGGAGCGTTGCGTTCGATAAGCAGACCAAATTGGTCACGGTGAACCGCAATCAGGGAAACATCCGTTACGGCCTGCGCAGTCTCGATATGGCTGTGGGATGACATGGTGGAGATAACGCCGAAGAAATCGCCCGGTGCAAGCAGGTTGCCCCCTTCCTCCTCAACGACTTCAGCATCCTTGCTGACGCGAACATTTCCCTGCCGCATGATGTAGAAATAATCGGCCTTCTGCTTGCCTTCTACAATGATGTAAGCGCCCTTTTTGAAGTTGACAAGGGAGAGTTGCAGGGGATTATTCATGTTACTCCTGACGCGTTCCTAGTATCATACAGTATATTGAGCGCTTTTCACCTTTGTCAACGCAAGGCGCGCTTATTCTCTCCTATATTTTCGGCCTGTACCGATGAAAAGCTGAATCCGCGGAAATCAAGACGCTTTTGCCGAAAACGTAGTACATTCAATGCAACTGTGAAAACGCCCGCAAGAATACTGATTGTGCTCCTCATGGCTCTCACGCTGGTTCTTACGTTTTCCGGGTGCAACCTTGTGCTGTCACGGGCGCCGGGATTGTACGTTCTGGAGAACGGCCTGGGAGAATTCGAGAGCAGGCCCACTTGGTTCTGGGAAGTCTACGGCCCCGACCTGGTGCAGGCTTTCAGATACTCCTTTGGCAGCGAAGGCGACTGGACCGAGGTGGACGGTGAGATACGCCGGTTCCGACCCGTCAATCCGCTGGGCGCAGGAACGTACACGTTGTATCTCCAGGCGAAATCGATCTCAGGGCTGTGGTCGAGAACCGTCTCAAAAACCGCAACCGTGGCGACTTCAGAGCCGTTCAGACCGAATGACCTTTACTTCAACGTCGACGAGGATACCGACTGGCCCGGCCAATGGGCGCTTGAAGTGATGGGGATTCCCGCGCTGTGGGGGCACCTGAAGCACCTCGAGGAGACGGGAACCACGCGACAAGAGGTTGTGGTGGCGGTTGTCGATACGGGGTACACCGAGCACCCGGATCTGCAGGACGGTCCGCTGGATAACCTCCTCGAGGAAAACGGGTATGATTTTATAGAGGACATCGTCAGCGCCGCAGATGACGACGGGATTGACGATGATGCCCTTGACGCAGGGGACGGTGGGTTTGGTGAGAATTCCTGGCACGGCACCGCCGTCGCCGGCGCGATAGCTGCGCTGACAAATAATGGCGTGGGAATAGCCGGCATCGGTCTTTCCAAGCTCAAGGTGCTTCCGGTCCGGGCACTCGGGTACGAAGGCGGGACGACCGAGGAGATCGCGAACGCGATCAGATACGCCGCCGGCTTGGCCAACCCTGCCGGTGAGTATCCTTCAAAAACGGCAAAGATCATCAACTTGAGCCTCGGCGGCGGTGGTGCTGATACGTATTTCGAAGAAACGCTTGCCGCCGTTACCGCAAAGGGCATCATCGTCGTGGCTTCCGC
>JAFGHN010000050.1 GCA_016930115.1 Spirochaetales bacterium
AAGCGCCGCCGTCAACCTGGCGACGGAAACCGCCCGGGTTGCGTTTGACTCGTCCACGGTGACGTTTGAAGACTTCAGGACGGCCGTCGGCAACGCGGGTTATTCCGTTGCAGACGCCCCGGACGAAGGCGAAGCCGGAATCGAGTCCGAGCTTGAGAAAGACGAGCGCAAGATCAACACCGCAAAACGAAAGATGTGGGTGGCGTGGGCGGCCACGATACCCATCGTGCTCTGGATGCTGCCCGAGATGATGTTCGGCTACCATTTTCTCGGGATGTTGGGATTCAACATCGGGATGGTTGCGCTCGCGGCGATTGTACTGTTCGGCCCCGGGCGTGAGACATTGAAGAGCGCCTGGAAATCGGCATCGCACCTTTCGCCGAATATGGACGCGCTCATCGCTATGGGGACCCTCGCCTCTCTCGCCACGGGAATAGTCTCGGTGCTGCACCATTTCGGAATAGGGCCGGCCTTTGCCAATTTTGCGGGCGTTTCCGGCATGATCATGGCCTTTCATCTGACGGGCCGCTCTATAGAGACCAAGGCAAAGGGCAAGGCGTCACAGGCGATCAAGAAATTGCTGACCCTGGAGGCAAAAGAGGCCGTTGTCGAACGCGACGGTGAAGAGTTGACGGTCCCGGTCAGGAATCTCAGGGTAGGAGATGTCATGATCGTCCGTCCCGGGGAAAAGATACCCACCGACGGTATCGTCATGGACGGTGAGAGCTCGGTGGATGAATCTATCGCCACCGGCGAATCAATGCCGGTCGAAAAGACCGCGGGTGACCAGGTTATCGGCGCGACGATCAACAGGAACGGCCTTCTGAAGATACGCGCCACAAAGGTGGGAAAGGAGACTTTCCTGAGCCAGGTCATCCGGCTGGTAGAGGAAGCGCAAGGCTCGAAAATACCAATCCAGGCTTTCGCAGACAGGGTAACAGCCGTATTCGTCCCCGTCGTCATCGCAGTCGCCCTTCTCACCCTTGGCGCGTGGCTGGTGTTTCCGGACGCCTTTAACGCTGTCGCAGTCTGGACGTCCGGCTTCATCCCGTGGGTGAATCCCGATCTCGGCGTGGTACCTTCGGCGCTCTTCGCCGCCATAGCAGTCCTCGTCATCGCCTGCCCGTGTGCGCTTGGCCTGGCGACACCCACGGCACTCATGGTGGGATCCGGAATGGGAGCTCAAAACGGGATACTGATCAGACGCGGGGCGGCGATACAGGCGATGAAAGACATCGGGACGATCGTTTTTGACAAGACCGGGACGATTACGCTCGGCAAGCCCGGAGTGACGGATATCCGGAGCCTCGGCGGGATGCCCGAAAACGAGCTCATCCGGTACGCCGCTTCTCTTGAGTCGGGATCGGAGCACCCACTCGGGCAGGCCGTTGTCGCCTATGCGAAAGAACGTGGAATCGACATCGAAACGCCGCAAAAGTTCGAAGCCGCCGCGGGAGGCGGTGTACGAGGTATGGTCGGGGGCAAGTCGGTCGTGATCGGAACCTCCAGATTCCTGTCCGGTATGGGTATCGAAATCACCGCGGAAGTGAAGACGGAAAAAGAGAAGCTCGAAAATGAAGCAAAGACAGTCATGCTTGTCTGCGCGGCGGAAAAGACCGCCGGGCTCATCGCCGTCGCCGACCGGGTGAAAGACGGAAGCGCCCGGGCGGTGAAAGAGCTCAAGGACCTTGGAATGGTCCCGGTGATGATAACCGGGGACAATGAGCGAACGGCACGCGCCATCGCCGCGGAAGTCGGTATCGACAAGGTGATTGCGGATGTGCTGCCTGAAGACAAAGCGAGGGAAGTCAAAAGGCTGCAGGAATCCGGGGAAAGAGTCGCGATGGTGGGCGACGGTATCAACGACGCGCCTGCGCTTACCCAGGCGGATGTAGGTATCGCGGTTGGTACCGGTACCGACATCGCCATCGAGGCGGGCGACATCGTGCTTGTGTCAGGCGATCTCGATGCTGTCGTCAAAGCCGTGCGGCTCAGCAACGCAACCTTCAAGAAAATCAGGCAGAACCTGTTTTGGGCGTTTTTCTACAACATCGTGATGGTGCCGCTGGCGATAATCGGGGTCATGCACCCGGTCCTTGCCGAGATAGCCATGGCGACGAGCTCGATCAACGTAGTCACCAATTCGCGGCGGTTGCAGCGGGCAAAATTATAGGCCCAAAGACGCGCCTGCCTGCTTACATCAGCTTCTCGGCAAGCGCGCGGGATACACCCCGGGCAAACATCCGGGAACCCGATCTGAGATTTCGCAGACTGTAGCCCCCCTCCTGTACAATCAGCATCGGGACACCGGTTCCGGCGAGAAGACGACCGGCTCTCTCCATGTCATGCGGGAGAAGATCGAAGGAGCCCGTTGGGTCACCCCGCATCGTGTCAAACCCAAGGGAAACTACAAGAAAGTCCGGCGAAAATCGTACGATATCGGCAAGCGCTCTCTCGAATGCTTTGAAGAAAACATCGCCTCCGCACCGTTCATCCAACGGATAGTTGTGGTTGAAGCCTTTGCCCTCCCCTTCCCCGGTCTCATCGGCAAAACCCGAAAAGAAGGGGTAGGAGGTCCGCGGGTTGCCGTGGATTGATATGGTCAGCACATCCCTCCGTTGCCAGAAGATGCTCTGCGTCCCGTTGCCGTGATGATAATCGATGTCAATCACCGCAACCCGGCCCTGCTTGCTGAGGAGATTGGCGGCGATGGCCGCGTTGTTGAAATAGCAGAAGCCCCCGAAAAGCCTCGCTTCAGCATGGTGCCCGGGAGGCCGGCACAGCGCGTAAGCCACCGGCCGCCCGCCGAGAACTTCCTCCGCGCCGGTGAGCGCGACGTCAACGGCGTTCCTGGCTGCGGCAAAGGCGTTGTGATCGAGGGGAGTAAAAGTGTCGATGCAGTAGTAACCCGCGCGGTAATAGAGATCCTTGGGCCTGCGGTCGGGGCGCCTGACGGGAAATACGTAGGGGTAGACCGGCCGGTCCGGAGAAAGCTTCTCGCAGACGGCCTTGAGATAGTCGACAAAATCACCGGCGTGAACCTCCCGGATCATCTTCTCGT
>JAFGHN010000007.1 GCA_016930115.1 Spirochaetales bacterium
TCGGTGGGCATCGCCTACACGCTGCAGATTGTCGCCCAGAAATCGGCGCCTCCCGCCCACGCCGCGATTATCATGAGCCTTGAGGGCGTTTTTGCGGTTCTCGGCGGCTATCTGGTGCTTGGTGAAACCTTGTCCGTTCGCGGTTTCGCCGGTTGCGCACTGATGCTTTGCGGCATGATTATCTCTCAGGTCTCCGTGGGTATTCGCGGCAAAGCCGTGCCGGAGGTATAGGAGAGCCTTCGCGTGGGTGGCACGGGCCGGGTCAAAAAAAAAGGCGTTACCACTTGACGAATTCCTGAGATTGTCCTATATTCCTATTGTACTAATGATTTAATACAATAGGATGTGACAGATGACAACCGACCGGCAAGGCAGCGGTTTGCAGTTCATCCTCGATCCCACCGGTGGAGTGCCCTACTATCGGCAGATCATCATGCAGATAGAGATGGCGATAGCCGACGGGCGGCTCAGGACCGGCATCCAGCTTCCGACTGTCCGGGCGCTGGCTGTCGACCTTCAAATCAATCCAAACACCGTCGCACGGGCCTATAACGAGCTTGAGATCCGCGGTATCGTCAACACCCAGCAGGGTACCGGCACTTTTATCAGCGATAAGAAGATAGATCTGACCGACAGTGAACGGAGCGAGGTCCTCGCGGGCCTCGTACGTTCATTCCTGGCTACCGCGTCGTCCTACGGCTTTACCGTTGACCAGATCATGACGTATCTCGACGAGAGAAAGGAGGGGCAAAAGCAATGAAATCGTTGGATTTCTTTGGCCGGCATGAGGATCGCGAGGAGAAAACCGCGTTCGTACGGCACCGCGGGCACTTCAGGTTCAACACTATTTCTGCTCTCGCGCTGCTTATCTTTATCGCCCTCGGCCTGGGTTTTCAGGGTATTGTCGCAGACTTCCCGGATGCCGAAACCATCGCGTATATCACGTCCGGAGTGCTGGCGGCGGCGGCATTGCTCTTCATCCTTCCATACTGGCCCCTGGTCATAGCGATCATTGCTGCGATCTGGGCAGTGCTTCCGGTTGCTCTTGGCGTGGACCTGCAGTTCGCGGCGGTCGTCCTCACCCTTGGATTTCTCATCTCTCCGGGATTCGAGGTGATAAATCAATGGGACAAGATCGTAGTTCTCCGTCTCGGCCGGTTCCACAAGGTCCGGGGCCCGGGCGTGCTGATGTTGTTTCCTCTTATCGACTCGGTTGCGGGCTATGTTGATACCCGGATCCGGGTGACCGATTTTTCGGCGGAGAAGAGCCTTACAAAGGATACCGTTCCGGTACATGTGGACGCGCTCGCCTTCTGGATGATCTGGGACCCTGAAAAGGCGATCCTGGAAGTCGAGAACTTTGAGCAAGCCGTGGTATTGAGCGCTCAGACGGCCTTGAGGGCCAGTATCGGCTCCAGCGACCTGGCGACACTGTTGAGTGAACGCGAAAGGCTTGGGGAAGAGATCAGAAAGATCGTCGACGCCAAAACGGATTCCTGGGGGATAACGATCATCTCCGTGGAGTTCAAAGAGATTCTCATACCAAAAGAGCTCGAGGATGTCCTGAGCAGGCAGGCGCAGGCAGACAGGGAAAAAACCGCGAGGATCGTCCTCGGCTCGGCAGAGGTCGAAATTGCTGGCGCGTTCAAGAAAGCCGCCGACCAGTACCGTGAAGATCCCGTAGCATTCCAGCTCCGGGCGATGAGCATGATCTATGAAAGCATCAGAAACAGGGGCGGCATGGTGCTCGTTCCCTCTTCGGCCCTCGAATCGATGAATTTGGGTACCGTGCTCGGTGCGACGGCGTATGCAAAAAAATCGCCGTTTGCCGCCGGGGACCTTCAGCCGGAAAATGCGCCCGGAAGCCCGCCGGGAAGCGCTCCGGATAGCACACCGGATAGCGAGCCGGAATCACTATAGCGGGGGACGCCTGTGATTGAAGTCAGCAATCTCACTCAAGTATACAGAAGCGGAAAAGGCGTTTTCAACCTCGATTTTTCGATACCGGAAGGAGAGATATTCGGCTATCTTGGACCCAACGGTGCGGGGAAAACAACCACCATCAGGAATCTTCTGGGATTTGCGAACGCCGACGGCGGGTATGCGAGGATAAACGGTCTTGATTGCAGAAAGGACGCGGCCAGGCTTCAACCGATGATCGGCTATCTTCCCGGTGAAACCGCGTTCCTCGAAGACATGACCGGCGCCGAGTTTCTCAAGTTCATGAGTGACATGCGCGGCACCGGGGATACCGGCAGACGTGATAGCCTCACAGAGAGATTTGCCCTCGATCCAAGGGGAAAAATCAAGAAAATGTCAAAAGGGATGAAACAGAAACTGGCGATCATCACCGCTTTCATGCATGATCCGGCGGTGTACATCCTCGATGAGCCGACCGCGGGCCTCGATCCCTTCATGCAGAACGTGTTCCTCGATCTCCTCGAGGAGGAACGGGGGCGCGGGAAGACCGTTATGATGTCCTCCCACATCTTTGAGGAGGTACAGCGAAGCTGTGACCGCGCGGGTATCATCAGGGAAGGGCGCCTTGTCGCAGTTGAAGACATAGAAGCGCTCAACGATGCGAAATCAAGAACATACGCGGTGACCTTCGCAGACCCCGCGGACTTAGGAAAGCTCGATGGACTGCAATTCCGCAGAATTTCATCGAACAGGGTCGAGATAACCGTCGGTCATGACTATCGAAGTTTTTTCCAGACGCTCGCTCACTGCAGCGTGGTAGGGCTGTACTCGTCGGAGCAGTCTCTCGAAGACGTGTTTATGAAGTACTACGGAAGGAACGGCGGGACAGATGAATAAGACGTTATTTCTCGTGGATCTGAAAGCGAACTGGCGTGTCATTCTCTTTGTCTCTCTCGTATTCATGATATACGTCTTAACGAGCGTGCTGATGTATGATCCTGACAGCATCGAAAAACTTGAACAGATGTTCACTCTGTTTCCGGAAGGAATGCTCAAGGCGCTCGGTTTCGATACGCTGGGGACGGACCTCAACGGGTACGTAGCCCACTACCTGTACGGGTTCATCGCAATCATATTCCCGCTTATCTATATCATTGTCATAGCCAACAAACTCATTGCGAAACACGTCGACTCGGGTTCCATGGCCTACCTGCTTACCACTCCCGTCACCAGGGTGAAGGTGGCGGTAACGCAGGCGGTGTTCCACGTGTCCGGGCTCATTCTGATTTTCCTTATCGATATTGGGGTATTGGTGCTTCTGAGCTCCGCGGTTTTCCCGGGAAGTCTCAAGTTGGCGAGCTTTCTCTCGCTTAACTTCGTGACCATCATGACGTTGACGGTTGCCGGCGGAATCGGTTTTTTGTTTTCATGCATGTGCAACGACTCACGGAATTCTCTGGCCTTTGGGGCAGGTATCCCGGTCGCGTTCTTTGTCTTCAAAATGGTCTCCGAGATCGACGCCAAGCTCGAAGGTTTCAAGTATCTGTCGGTGTTTTCGCTGATCGAGATAGATAAGATATTGGCGGACCCGGCCTACGGTCTGGGCGTGGGTTTTATCCTTCTTGGTGTGTCGGTGTTGCTTTACGGCGCCGGGGTTATCATCTTCAATAAGAAGAGTCTTGCGATATGAATTACAGGGGGTGTTGGTAATGATCAAGGTTGAAGGGCTCTATCATTCGTATTCACATGACGATAAGTATGCAGTCCGCGATGCCAGTTTTGAAATAACCCGTGGAGAAGTCTTTGGATTCCTGGGGCCGTCCGGGGCGGGGAAGTCGACGACGCAGGGTGTGCTGACCGGTTTGCTTCAACTGCAGAAAGGCAATGTCTCCGTGGCGGGGTACGACGTCAAGAAACCGGTTCGCAAGATGTTCAACAAAATCGGTGTTTCTTTCGAGCAATCGAACGTATACGGCAAGCTTACCGCTCTCGAGAACCTCGAGTTCTACAGGAAGCTCTTTGACGTACCCACCCGGGATGCCATGGAGTTGCTCGAGATAGTGGGCCTCGATCACGTCGCGAACCAGCGGGCGGCGGAGTTTTCAAAGGGAATGAAGCACCGTCTGACTTTCATCAGAAGCATGATCAATAATCCTGAAATTTGGTTTCTCGATGAACCGACGACGGGTCTCGATCCGGCGATTGCGAGCGAGATCAAGGACATCATCAAGCGCGAGAAGGAAAAAGGGACGACCGTGTTCCTTACCACCCACAACATGTTTGTGGCGGATGAGTTGTGCGATAGGGTCGGCTTTATCATCGACGGCGAGATCAAGCTTATCGATTCACCGAGAAACCTGAAGCTTCAATACGGCGAAAAGCTCGTGGAGGTGGACTACCGCAAAAACGGCGGTACGGTACGAGAGAAACTTTCCTTCATCGATGAGAGCGACAGGCGGCGGCTCAACGAAATCGTAAACACCGGTGCCATTGAAATGATGCACACAAAAGAAGCGACTCTCGAGGAGATCTTTATCAAGGTTACCGGAAGGGGGCTCGAGTAATGAAACTGTTATACAGCTTTCTGAAAGATATGCGGTTGTCCTTCAAGAGCTTCTATATTTATATCGAGATCGGTTTTGCGCTGATATTCGTCGCGATAATGTTGTTTGTCGTTCCCGAGAACATCCGGCCGCAGGTCACCGTGTACGCCCATATCGATCTGCCTGAATCGTACCTTTCGGCCGCGGAAGGCGCGCTTTCAAAGGAAGGGTACGATATAACGATGCTTTCTTCCCGGGAAGAAGTGGAGTCAGAGATTGCTTCCCACAGAAGCAGCGTCGGGCTCGTGGTTTCGCCGGAGGGCGGCAAGATCGTATATGACTATATCCTCCAGGGATACGAAAGCGAGAAGTTCAAGAACGTCATCAAGGCCTCGATCGAAGGCACCTTTGTAAAAATGGCGCCCGGATTCCAGGATGTCACCTCGGTGACAACCATCGAGGGCGACATCGAAAAGCTCTCAACGCGTCTGAATATGCTCCCGGTTTTCCTGGGGCTTAACGCGGCTTTTATGGGGCTTTTCATTATTGCGGCGTACATATTCCTTGATAAGGAAGAAGGCACCATCAAAGCCTTCGCCGTTACACCCGCCAAGGTGTGGCACTACCTGGCGAGCAAGATGGGTGTGATGCTTGTAACCGGATTGTTGTCCGGGTTGATCGCCACGGTGTTTATAGCGGGCGGGAAGGCGCACTACTTCCATCTGATCATGCTCATCATCTCGCTCAACGCTTTCGGATCAGCCCTTGGGCTGTTTATTGCGAGCTTCTTCGATACCATGACAAAAGCCATGGGCTGGCTCTATGTTTCGATCATTATTCTAGCTTTTGCGGCGGTGTCGTACTACATGCCGGCGTTCTCGCCCCTGGTTATTCGCATCCTCCCTTCGTATCCGATGCTCTTCGCATTCAGAGAGACTCTGCACGAAGTGGTGGACCTCGGGTACGTGTACGCAAACGTGGGCGGATTTGCGGCGGCCGCGGTTGTGTTTTTCCTGCTTTCGAACTACCGGTTTAAGAAGACGCTGACGGTGTAAGGAGGCTCCCATGTTCAGAAGAATATTTGCGGTTACTTTGCGGGATCTGAAAAGCGGTAGCCGTGATTTCATGATTCCCTATATCCTCGCGGCGCCGTTCCTTCTCGCGCTCATCTTGAAGGCCATCATCCCCGGAGCCGGCTCGGCGACGATAAACATAGCGGTGGACAGATCCGTAAGCGATGAAGTCGTTACGTACCTGGAGGGGTACGGCAGAGTTGAAAAGCACGACGGCGTGGCGGATCTGGAAAAAAGAGTAGCGAAGACCGACGACGTATTCGGGCTCACGAAAACCGCGGAAGGATACGGGATTATCAGACGGGGGGACGAAACGCCCGGGGGGATCGAGATGCTGCAGGCGGTTTTGAATGCCCTGGAGAATGGAGACCTCGACCTGCCCGTTGAAGTGCGGCTATCAGATATCGGTTGGAAACTTTCGCCCCTCAAACAGCATGGCGCGAACTTCCTCATCATCTTCTGCTCGGTATTCGGCGGAATGCTTATCACCTTAAGCCTTGTGGAGGAGAAGATGAGCAACACGCTGTCGGCAATCAACGTGAGCGCTGTCTCAAGGGCAGAGTTTATCATCGGTAAGAGCATTATCGGTTTCCTTGCGCCGATTCTCGGCGCCTTCGGCGTCATCTGGATCCTGGGATTTGAGGGCATCAACTACGGAATGGTGGCGCTCTCTTTCGTCAGCGTGGCCCTTATCAGTATCATCATAGGATTCAGCATCGGCAGCGCGAATACCGAACCGATCGGCGCGATTGCGAGCATGAAGACCCTCTTCATCCCGGTGTTTGGGTCGATTTTTGGTGGAATATTCCTGGCAGACAAATGGCACCCGTTTCTCTGGTGGTCGCCGTTCTACTGGGCGTACAATTCAATGGATTCGATCATGCTCAACGAAGCTTCCTGGGGGAAGGTATTACTGAACAGCGGAATCGTCGTCGTGATCACCGCGCTGGTATTCGCGGCGTTGAGAAAGAAAATCAGGCATGGCCTGCAGTAAGACACGCATACAAGGAGTGTTGCTGTATGAACGGATTAGCGCTACTCGGTTTACTTCTGATTCTCTACGCGGTGGTAGTTGTTGTGCTGGCGGTCAAAAAACCAAAGCCGATCTGGGAGATGGGGAAGATACAGATGTTTATCAAGCTCCTTGGTGACAGAGGCACGGTGATTTTGTTCTACGTCCTTGCCGCCATCGCACTGGGTTTTGGAATCTGGCTGCTGGTGCGTTGAGCCGGCGGGCGGACAGGCAGGCAAGCAGGCAGACAGGAAATAGGCCTCGGCGTCCGGAAACCGGTCAGGAAATCACCGGCGCGCCGGGAACCACCAAAACGGGGCACGGGGCTTTGCGGACGATGCGCCCCGCCGTATCACCGAAAAACCAGGTGTTCACGCGGCTCGATCCGCCCCGACCCATGACGATCAGATCGGTGTTTTCACGCTCCGCGGCTTCGAGTATTTTCTGTTCCACTTTACCGACCGATGCCTTGAGCGACCATTGGAGATCTTCCGGGATGCGGCTCACGTATTCCTTCGCTATCTTTTCATCGATATCCGTTTTGGCCTTTTTGTCTATCTCGTCGACTTCATAGATATACGACTTCCAGAATTGGGCGTTGGGCTCGGGAACGACGTGGAAGATGATCAATTCACAGTCCGCGTTTCCGCTGGCAATATTCAGCGCGTGCAGGAACGCGACGCCCGCGTTTTGCGAAAAATCCGTGCAAAACAGTATTCGATTATAGATATCTCTGTGCGGCATGGTACCTCCCAGCGGCGATTATGTTGCCCCGGAAAAAAGAAGCGTCAGCCCCGGTATAAACACAAGTATGACGGCTGCGAGCACGAGCATAAGAAGGAAAGGCAGAGCGCCCTTGAAGATCGATTGAAGCGGGATGTCGCGCTCTATCCCGCTGACGACATAGACATTGACGCCCACCGGCGGCGTGATAACCCCCATCTGGGTGATAATCACCACTATGACGCCGAACCAGATGGGATTAAAGCCAAGCTGCACGATAACCGGATAGAAGATTGGTATGGTGAGCAGAACGAGCGCCAGTGCGTCGATAAAGCAGCCGGCGAGGAGGAAGAACAGGATGACAAGGAACATCACCGCCCAGCCCGGAAGCGGCAGATTGGTGAACCAGTTTGCGAGGGCGAAGGGTATTTGCGACACCGCAAGGAACCTGCCGAACACCACCGCCGCCGCAACGATGAAAAAAACCATGCTGGAAGTACGCACCGTCTCGAAGAGAACCTTCTTGAGCATCTGCAGATTCAGTTTGCCTTTGACCGCCGCCACAAGCAGGCTACCCGCCGCGCCTACGGCCGCCGCTTCTATCGGTGTGAACAGGCCGATGAACATACCGCCGATTACAACCACAAAGAGCGCAACCGTTTCAATGACGTTGACCAGTGACTTTAACCGGATTTTCCAGCTCGTTTTGGGGCCCGGCGGTCCAAGTTTCTTGTTCAGGGAGCACCGGACAAATATCGAACAGCAGAACAAAAACGAGATCAGTATACCCGGGACGATGCCCGCCAGGAACAATTCACCGATCGATTGCTCGGTCATGAGCGCGTAGACGATAAATACAACGCTGGGAGGGATGAGCATTCCCAGCCCGCCGCCTGCCGCAACGGTCCCGCCGGCCAACTCGTCTGAATAGCCGTAGCGACGCATTTCAGGAAGTGCGACGGAGGCCATGGTCGCGGCGGTAGCCGGCCCTGAACCGCAAATGGCGCCAAAACCGGCGCACGCTCCCACCGTCGCCATCGCGAGCCCTCCCGGCAGATGTCCGATCCAATTGTACGCCGCCTGAAAGAGGCGCCTGCTGATACCGGCGTGAAACGCCACCTGACCCATGAAGACAAACAGCGGGATAACCGTCAGGCTGTACGAAGAGAAGGTGTCATAAAGGTCGGCCACCACCATGCTCAACGCGGCGGACGGCGTTACGATCATTGCAAAACCGGCAAGCCCGGCCGCTATCAAGGCGAACGCAACGGGCATGCTGGTGAAAAGAAGAACAATCAGAATGCCGCAACCCAATATGCCGATCTGGAGAGGTGTCATGGTTTTATCATCTCTTTGCCCGGTCGTATCAGGTGGTAGAAGACAGCCAGAAGCACCAGTACCAGATTGAAGCTGATGAGAAACGGTATCCAGAATACCGGTATTTGCGTCGTCGGCATGACCTCACCGCTTGCCAACAGGGACAATCCATAATCGATGTTCTTGTAGATCAGCAAACCGAACAAAGTGAGCGCCGAGAGGCGGAAAAGCGTGTCAACGGCGATCCGTCCCGCCCGGTTCAGGTTCTGATAAAAAAACTCGATGGCGATATGTCCTTTGACAGCCGTCACGTACGGAAGCCCGCAGGAGATAGCGATGACACCGGCTATCCGCACAATGTCGTACGCTCCGACGATGCCGATGTTGAATATCCTCAGGACTACGTCGGTCATCGTAACGCCGATCATCACCAGTACCGCGAGGCCCGCGACCAGCGCAAGTACGTATATCACTCTCCGTATGATGTCAAAAGCGGCCTCAACGAAACCGCTTTCCGGATCCCCGGTCATCAGTTGGCAAGCGCTTTCTGTATGTCTGCAAGGAACTGCCGGCCGGGAAGCCCTTTTTCTTCAGTCGCTTTTACGTAATCATCCAGGATGGGTCGCATCGCCTCAACAAAAAGCGTTTTTTGGCGAGGCGCAAGCTCGATAAAGACTTTGCCAAGACCCCGTACAAAAGCCTCTCCCTCTTCGTCGCTCAAGTCCCATGCCTCGCCCTGTTTGACGATCCATTCCTCGCTCACATCGGTGAAAATCTTTTGCAGATCCCGCGGAAGGGAGTCCCATTTATTCTTGTTCATGACAACGAACATCGCGGTGGTATATCCTATTGCCCGGGTATTGACGACGTGGTCAATCACTTCTCCCTGCTTCCACCCTTTGAGGGTTTCAACGGGACAAAAAGTTGCATCCACAACCCCTTTCTGAAGGGCGTCATAGGTTTCTCCCTGGCTCATTGAGACAGGCACCGCGCCGAGACGCGATACGATTTTTGCGGATAACCCGGTGGCTCGAATTTTCATGGATTTCAAATCGTCGATTCCGGTTATTTCCTTCCGGCTCGCCAGTATCCCGGGACCGTGGGCGTGCAGGTAGAGGACGTGCACATCCTCAAGTTCCTTCGGTTGATATTTTTCAACCATATCACTCGCGATTCTGGTGGCCGTCAGCCCGTCCGGATACCCGAGAGGTAAATCCAGTCCTTCAAGCAGCGGAAATCTTCCCCGCGTATACGCGAATACACTCATCCCGATGTCGGAGATACCGCTCACTACCCCTTCATAGCATTTGTCGGCCTTGGTGAGCGTTTCCCCGGCGAAAATCGTAATTTTGATCCTGCCGTCTGAGCGTTTCTCTATTTCCCGTGCCCATGCATCCGCGGTTTGCGCCTGCAGGTGGCTGGCCGGAAAAAAGATGCTGTAATTCAGCTCAACCGTTTTTTTTGCTTGCGAATCCTCCGCCTTTTCACCACATCCGGAAAAGAAGAAGACCATCGCGACCAGGATAAGAGCAGAGACGAGCTTTTTCATAGGATATCCTTCTCGTTTCAAGTAGTAACGGCATAAACAGTGGCATCTATCGATTTGGTTTGTCAATATATGGATGATCCTGCGTGCGCCCGGCGTTTCCAGCCGGGCGCCGTGTGGATTGTCTCACGCCGACATTTGTTGTATCGCAACTTCTGCAGCATTTACGAGTTGATAGGCTATTGGCGACGCCGTAAGCGCAGGATGGGTGCCCGTTTGGAATGTGGCAATATCGTTTGCCGTCATTCTCTGGTGAATGCATGCGCTTATCGCGTTTATGAGCTCTCCGCCGCTTTTTGCGCCGTTTACCTGGCCGCCTATGATGACCTGGCTGCCGACTTCAAAAAGCAGCTTGACGCTCAGCATTTCACCGCCGGGCATACAACCCGGATGACGGTTGATCGATTCCGCAACTCCCTCCACAACGTGGTAGTTTTTGGCCTCAGCCTGGGCTTTTGTAAGGCCGGCCGCGGCAAAAGCGCAGTCGCCGATCACCGTCGAATACACACCAATGACGCCCATGTTCACCCTGTGCGTTGAAAACAGGTTGGCGCCGGCTATCCGCGCCTCCATGGAAGCTATCGAGGCAAGCTTGAGGGCGGACGGCTTTCCGTCAAAGAAGGATACTTTCTCCGCGCAGTCCCCGCAGGCGAAAATAGAATCGTCGCTGGTTCTCATATACCTGTCCACTTGTATTCCGCCGGTGAGCCCGATCTCCAGACCCGCATCCTTGGCTAGTTCGGTGTTGGCTTTCGCCCCGATGCCGAGAAGCACGATGTCAACATCTATCTCCTTGCCGCTGTCAAGCTTTACTTTCTCTACGTATTCGCCACCCTCGAGAGACTCGACCTTCTCGTCGAGGGAGAGAGAAATATTCTCGGCCTTCAAGGTTTCCTCGGCTTTGACGCAGAACTCTTCGTCATACACGAGCTGCAAACAGTGGGTGAGCATCTCAACAATTGATATTTTCAAATCGGGATAGCGGCGTCTGCATTCCTCCGCAAGCTCAACGCCGATAAAACCGCAACCCACGACGCAGAGGCTCTTTGCTTTTCCCATTGCTTCAATTGCGGTTTCGAGGTACGGAACGTCTTTCTGGATTGCAAAGATGTTCTTCTTGTTGACTCCGGGGAACGGAGGTATGACCGGCCGCGAGCCGGTCGCGAGTACGAGGCTGTCGTATCCAAACTCGTCTTTTGAAGCGCCGGTCACCGTCTTCGCTTTGGGATCGATCTTTACAACCTCGTCCACAACCGTATCGATTGCGTTCTTCTTCATGGTGTCATCCGCGGGAATGAGGTTTTTTTCAGGAGTACCCACCACGCCAAAAGCGTAGGGGATCCCGCAAGGTATCGGAACAAGCTTTTCTTTGCGAATAACCAGAATACTCTTCTTCGGGTAATGCCTGCGCGCCGTTATAGCGGCAACAAGACCGGCGGCGCTTGCGCCTATCACGATAACATCATACTTCTTCATGTATTCCTCCAGAATGCCTTATCTAAATAATATTGATAATCATTATTTATTGCAGTATAGCCGGTCCCGGAAATTGTGGCAATCGTTTTTGACTCCGCTTGAGGACGTGCGTTACACTACAGGTATCTATGAGTATTGAATTGCTGCGAAGCGCCTTCTTCTGGGGCTTGATCAGTGCGGTTTCGCTTCCGCTGGGAGCGTTGCTCGGGCTGCTGACCCGCCCTCCTCGCAAAGTGACGTCGGTGCTCATGGCTTTTGGCGCCGGCGCGCTGCTTTTTGCGCTGACCATTGAGCTTTTCTCTGAAAGCCTGCATCTGTCGCGCGAGTCAGGCAACAGCATCATCTATATTACAATAGCGGGTGCGCTGGCAGGCGGCCTGCTGTTTGACCTGCTCAACCAGCTCCTCAACAATCGCGGCGCCTTTCTGAGGAAGTTCGTTACGACAAGGAAGCACCTCGTCCGGATGAAGCGGAAAATGGCCCGCGCGCTCGTCAACGAATTGAGCCGGGTCAGGCTTCTTCAGTCGCTTCCCCCCGACGACATAGCAACGTTGATTCCCAATATGAAACGAGAGACCTTCGATGCAGGCGAAGTGATTTTCAGACAGGATGATCTCGGGTCAACTCTCTATTTCATCGTTTCCGGAGAGATCGAAATCCTGAGACGCGACGAGAGCGGGGATGAAAAAACGGTCGCCGTTTTGTCCGATAATGACACCTTTGGAGAAATGGCGCTTCTCGGCAGCAGTCCACGGAATGCGACCGCCAGAGCCAAAACGCGAACGAACGTTTTGAAGGCTCTGCACAGCGATTTTGAGACGGCCCTTGCGCAATCGGACGCGCTCCGTGAATCGGCGCTGGTGCTGTTTCACCAACGCGCGGAGAATCTCTCGCAAAAGGCGAAGGACTACAGCGCCGAGGAGTGGGAGAGCAGGTGTTTGAAACGGCTGCAGCGTCTTTCAATCCCGGTTTCCGAGCAGGAAATCAACGAGGAATCGCAAAAAGCGATGCTGGGGAAAGGCGCGGCGATGGCGATCTGGCTTGGCATACTTCTCGACGGCATCCCTGAGTCCCTCATCATCGGGATCCTCTCGGCGAGCGTCACCGGTATCAGTCTGGCGTTTATCACCGGCGTTTTTCTGGCAAACCTCCCTGAAGCAATGTCAAGCGCCGTCGGCATGAAGAAAAGCGGTATGTCCTTCTCAACCATTCTCCTCATGTGGGGTTCTCTCTGTCTTATTACAGGCGCCGGCGCCGGTATCGGTGTTTTGCTGTTTCCGCCATCTACCGGAAAGTCGAGTTACATGCTCTTGAGCGGTATCGAGGGACTTGCCGCGGGAGCGATGCTGACGATGATCGCCGAGACGATGCTGCCTGAAGCCTTTGAGCAGGGCGGGGCAATCGTCGGATTTTCGACTCTGCTTGGCTTCCTTACCGCTCTTCTTGTCAAAGTGTTTTGATCCACCGGCCCGGAAGCGGAACATCATTTTTCATTAGATATCCCGCCGTGAATCGATTACATTATGCTGAGATATGAAATACGTTACGGCGCGACGGTTCTTTTTGCCGCTATTTCTCCTCACCGCGTTGGCGGTCTCGCTTCCGGCCGACGGGGAACCAGGGACTGCTGCCGCCGCGATGACCGCGGCAATCGGAAAGCCTGTAAGGATGAAGACGACCCAGGGCGGCGTTTTTCATGGCATCCTGAAGTTGGTAGCGGAAGACAGGATCGAAATAGTCGCCGACGACGGGCAGATCCTACAAATCGATCTGGAATCGGTAGAAGAGTTTACCGTCATTGAGGAGAAGATCACAAAAGAGACCTTCTTCCAGGATTCCGCGGCCAACCGTCTGATCGTGATGCCCACCGGATTTCCCATGGAAACCGGGGAGTTTCACGTAGCAGACCAGGAGATTATTGCGGTAACCGTCAGTTACGGCTTGAACGAGCATGCATCCTTCTGGGCGGGTTTGAGTATACCCGGTTTTCTCGTGAGCGCGCGCTATATCTTCTCGCCTTCAGACAGCTTCGCGCTTTCGGTCGGTTCCTTTGCGGGTCTATCCTGGATGGAGAACCTCAAGACCGGGGTAATTCTTCCCTATCTCATCGGTTCCTGGGGAGAGCCGAACAACAACATTACGGTGGGCGCAAGCCCGATAGTGACCTTTGACTACACTCGGGCCACACCGTTTGAGCTCAATGGCGCGGTTGCTGCGCTGGGCGGGAAGATGGTATTGACGGCCTCTTCCTCGCTGATATTTGAGAACTGGATCATGTGGCTCAAGCGGGATGTCTACGGGGGCTCGCTTGATCAGGCGAGTGCGAAATGGGACGCCGTTCCCAGAGTCCTCCTTCCCGCGGTTGTGTTTCGCATCGCCGGGCAGCGGTTGAGCTGGGACATCGGTGCGATCATTCCGCTGTTCATAACGGATTCCGGCTATGAAGCGAATACCGGTTACAGGCTGCAAGGCATTGGCGGTGATGCGGTTATTCCACTCCCGATCCTGAGCGTGACCTATCGTATCGATTGAACCGGACATTCCCTGAAGGGGGACGGCCGTTAATCATCGACCTTGTATCCCGCTGCCGCCACCGCTTCTTTCACGGTGTCCAGGGAGACATCCCCTTTTACAACCGCCGACTGCTTCCTGAGGTTGACGGAAACGCCTTTGACGCCATTCAGTTTTTCGATACTCGATTTGACCGTTCTGACGCAATGGTCACAGCTCATTCCAACAATTTTCAGCTTTAGTCTGGTCATGTCAAACTCCTCTGCATGTATATGCAACTATCAGCTATTCCTCCACGTGCTCGAGTCCGAGGTTGAGAATCGCGCCTATGTGGTTGTCGTTCAAGGTGTAGAACACCATTTTCCCCTCTCTTCTATACCTGGCCAGCCGCGCCTGGCGCAGCAGCTTCAACTGGTGGCTGATGGCCGCCTGTTGCATGTTCAACACCGCACAGATGTCCTGCACGCAAAGCTCTCTGTCGCGCAGGAGAAAGAGAATCCGTATCCGTGTGGGATCACCGAACACTTTGAGGAAATCCGAGAGATCCTGAAGCACTTCCTCGATGGGGAGTCTATCCGCGAGGATCTTTACCTCGTTTTCGGTTAGATTGCAGGCGTCAACATCGGCCATGCCACGTCTCCCGCTATATATAAACGATTGCGCATGTGTTTATATATTAGTCATTTTGTTGCGTCACATCAAGTATTTCGAGCACGCGGAAAATGATGTATTCTTCTGAGAGATCGCGGCTATAATGACCGTTCAGACAGTATTGCACGCGTCGGAAAAGAGGCGTGTCCAGGAGGGCAAAGTGAGAATAGAGGATCTTCAGCCCGGACAGGAAAATTCATACTGCATGTGTCTCGAAGAATGGTCTCGCGAGATGAAGGACGCCGGGGATAAGAAGCGATATTGGTACGAAGAAGCCAAACCGAAGGGATTGCGGGTGAAGCTTGCCGTCGATGAAAACGGGGCGGCCGCAGGAATGATACATTATATGCCGATCGAGCAGACTCATGTGAAAGGGAGGGATCTGTACTTCATCTACTGCATCTGGGTCCACGGCTACAAGGAAGGGCAGGGCAACTACCAGAAACAAGGCATCGGGACGGCGCTGCTCGAGGCCGCCGAGCAGGATGCGCGGGAGCTTGGCGCAAAGGGCATTGCCGCCTGGGGCGTGGCACTCCCTTTTTTCATGCGGGCGAGCTGGTTCAGGAAAAAAGGATACACTCGCTGCGACCGCGACGGAATTGGCGTGCTGCTTTGGAAATCGTTTTCAGAAGATGCGGTTGCGCCCGAATGGAACAGGCAAAAGAAGAAACCCCGGGGTGAGCCGGGACAGGTGACGGTGCACTCCTTTGTAAACGGCTGGTGTCCGGGGCAGAATCTGGTGCACGAACGGGCAAAGAGGGCCGCCGCAGAAATTGGCCCGCCGGTCGTTTTCAAGGAATATGAGACCGGCAAGCCGGAAATCTTTAACGAGTGGCATATCGTCGATGCACTCTACGTTAACGGCCGGCAAGTGCGAACCGGTCCGCCGCCGTCGTATGACAAGATTAGAAGGACGATACAGAAGGCGGTGAAAAGATTACGTTTATGAAGCTCTACCAAGTCGATTCTTTTACCACAACTCCCTTCGCAGGAAATCCGGCGGGCGTCTGTATCGTCGAAAAAGAGGTATCCGATGAATGGATGCAGCGGCTGGCGGCCGAGATGAACCTTTCGGAAACGGCGTTTGTCCAAAGGCAGCAAAACGAACAGACGTACAGCCTGCGGTGGTTTACCCCGCTTACCGAGGTTGATCTGTGCGGCCACGCCACTCTCGCATCGGCACATATCCTCTACACGGAAGGAATGCACGATCCGTCAGACACGATCAGTTTTACAACAAAAAGCGGCGTGCTGACCGCCGCTTCGAGAGGTCATCGGATAGAATTGGATTTCCCGCTCAGGAACGTGGAGAAAGTTGGGGAGTATCACGAATTGTCCGCGGCTCTCGGCGCGAGTCCGGTCGGCGTCTATCGGCACGTCAGTGACGAAGAGACTCTCTATCTCTTCGAGCTTTCGACTCCGGATGAGGTGAAAAGACTCAAACCGAATTTCGGCGTGATGGCCGGGACAAACGCCCAGGCCGTCATCGTTACGAGCAACGGCGGGGCCACCGGATACGACTTTGTATCGAGGTTTTTCGCTCCCGCTATCGGCATCAACGAGGACCCGGTGACCGGGTACGCCCACTGCTACCTGGCGCCTTTCTGGGCGGCGCGTTACGGGAAGATGAAACTCACCGGATACCAGGCTTCTCCAAGAGGCGGAGTGGTTTTCTGCTCGACCAAGGGTGACAGGGTAATTCTTGGCGGTAATGCGGTAACGGTGTTCCGTGCCGAATTGTTGGCGTGAGAGTCACAGAAAGGGAATGCGAAGGCCGGATTCTCCGGCCGGTGGAGGCAGAACGGTGATGTTTTACGGTGTGCGAAAAATCTGGAACACCGCTCTTTTTCAAGGCATGAACCAGAAGAAACGCTACTTCGAAGGGTGGTACTTCAAACATGTGTCTCCTCAAGGAAGGGTGTACGCGGTCATCCCCGGTGTAGCTCTGAGCGCCAATGGGAAGAATAAACTAGCCTTCATTCAGACTATCGACGGAAATACCGTGGAGACCCATTACATCACCTTCCCGTTTCAGGACTTCTCATACAGAAAGGACCGGTTTGCGGTTGTGATTGGGGACAATCGCTTCTCTGCGGAAGGTATCGAAGTTGATGTACATGACGGTGATTTCAAGTTCAAGGCGGAATGTTCCTACGAGGGCGTTCGCGGTCTGCCGTTTTCGCTTGTCAATCCAAACGCCATGGGCTGGTATTCTTTCGTACCGTTCATGGAGTGCTATCACGGCCTGGTGAGCATGGATCACGTTGTGAGCGGATATATTGAGATAAACGATGAGCGCATCGGATTCGAACGCGGACGGGGATACATAGAAAAGGACTGGGGAAGATCTTTCCCGAGCTCCTGGGTCTGGATGCAGACAAACTCGTTTCGTAACAGCGGCGATTCGTTCATGCTTTCAATCGCGAGGATCCCCTGGTTAGGGAGTCATTTCGTGGGTTTCCTCGGGTTTGTAGCCGTATCAGGCACAGTGCGCAAGTTCGCGACGTACACCGGAGCCCGGATCACCGGGTTGGACATCACTGAGGATTCGGTCCACGCA
>JAFGHN010000291.1 GCA_016930115.1 Spirochaetales bacterium
ACACAGATCATGGAACGCAAGGGATTTTCGGACGTCAACCGGCTGATGGATGAGTCGCTTCACCAAGCGAACGTATCTTTCTGCACCCGCAAGCACTTTGGGCGGACCCTCCCCGGTGAGACGGGGCACTACCTCCGGCTTGCGTATTCAGGCATTGGGGTCGCGGATATTCAAGAAGGGCTTGCGGCGCTCAAGAGGTATTTCGAAGCTTGAGTTACACTCCGGTCCGCCGCCGGGCTGAAGTCATAATTTTCTCGACCAAAACCGTGAAGCTCATGCCTTTTGCGGTGGCAATCATCGGCAGGTCCGAATGACCCGGGTTCACGCCTGCAAGTGGATTCACTTCCATTATCGCCGGGCGGCCTTGTGGGTCCAGACGTATATCCACCCGCCCCGCATCACGGCAACCAAGGACCCGCCAGGCCCGGAGGGACAGCTCTTCCGCCTCCCGTGCCGTCCGGTCTTCAGGAAAACGGTACTCCACAAGCTCGTGCCAATTTTCCTTGTTAACGAATGAATAGGCGCCTTGCTCTCCCTGCTCGCGGATGATTATCTCAAGCGTACCCAGGACTTCCGCATCAGCGCCGGAACCCAGAATTGCCACTGTCAACTCGCGGCCAGGCAGATATTCCTCTACCAACACGGGCTGTTTATAGCGCTCAAGGAGCTCATCGCAACGGTGCTGCAACTCCTTGAAGCTGGTGATCCTCGAAGAACCGTCAATCCCCTTGCCGGTGCCTTCCGCCACCGGTTTCGCGAACAGCGGATAGGTCAGGTCTACGAGATTGATGTCGTCATGTTCCCGCACAAGGACAAAGTCGGGAGTTCGCAAGCCGGCGTCCCTCAAGATGTTCTTGGTAAAACCCTTGTGGAGGCTGACCGCCATAACGCATGGATCAGAAAAGGTATAGGGAATCCCATAGCTGTCGAGCAGCGCCGGAACCAGTGCTTCCCGGCCTAATCCGGCCACGCCCTCGGCGATGTTGAATACCATGTCCCAACGCTCTCCGGCGCCGAGACGTCGTATAAGCTCATCCGCATTGCCAATCAGCTCGGGAGCATAGCCCAGCTCCGTCAGCGCTCCGGCCAAAGCGTCAATCGTAACCCTGCTGTCCAACTCGGCGGTATCTTCTTCCGAGTACCCGAGCGCCAGATAATGATCACGAAGGTCGTAGGTCAGCCCGACGCGCAACCGGTTTCCGGAGGGCTTGTTGCCCTCCGGAATGGAAGCACCACTCATCGACTTTCCTTATAACTGTCACTGTGGTCGGCGGAGGCGTATTCAAAAGTCTGCGCCGGCTCTCCGCTTGTGTCGCAACTATCCCCGGTACAGTCAGGGTAGCTGAACACTCGCCCTTCGTAATTCCTCAAAACGAGATCGTCACCGTTTCTCCCCACTACGTATTCGGGCAATAGCGGAATCTTACCACCGCCTCCGGGGGCGTCGATAACATAGGACGGCACCGCGTACCCGGAAGTGTGTCCTCTCAGTCCTTTGATCATTTCCAGGCCTTTTTCAACGGGTGTACGGAAATGGGCGGAACCGAGGATTGGGTCACACTGATAGAGATAGTAGGGTTTGACACGGATGCGCAATAGCCCGTGCATAAGCGCCTTCATAGTCTCCACGTTGTCGTTGATTCCCGACAGGAGGACCGTCTGGCTTCCAAGCGGGATACCCGCATCCGCCAGGCGGTTGCAGGCTGTGCTTGTTTCCAGGGTAAGCTCTTCCGGGTGAGTGAAGTGAATGCTCATCCACAGCGGGTGGTACCGTTTGAGAATGCGCGTAAGATTGGTGGTGATCCGTTGGGGCAGTACTACTGGTACTTTTGTTCCGATTCGGATCATTTCCACATGAGGTATTCTCCGCAGGCGGCTTAACAGCCACTCGATTTTCTCGTCACTCAAGGTGAGAGGGTCCCCTCCGGATACCAGCACATCGCGGACCTGAGGGGTATTCTCGATGTATTCAATCCCCTGCTGCCAGCGTTGCTTGATTCTGGTCTGGTCCTGTTTCCCGCACACAAATCTGGAACGGGTACAGTACCTGCAGTTGGTAGAGCAGAAATTCGTGACCAGAAAAAGAACCCTGTCGGGATAGCGATGTACGATACCTTCAACCGGGCTGTTGTGGTCTTCGGCGAGAGGATCTTCGGCTTCTCCCCGGGAGCGGGTATACTCGGCTGTCACTGGTACTACCGTCCTGCGCAACGGCTGAGCGGGGTCGATGGGGCTGATCAGGCTGGCGTAGTACGGGGTGATTGAAAGTGGCAGCGTACCCCGGTGACGGAGAACAGCAACGATCTCGTCCATCGTAAGATCGAAGTAGGTTGAGAGCTGGTCCAACCGGCGTATCCTGTTTCGTAACTGCCAGTGCCAGTCGTTCCATTCGTTCCTGGTTGAATCGGGGAAAAAAGCCTTTTGGAATTTCTCTGATTCATGGCTGATAGGAAATCTGTAGGTCCGGCGGGATTCGCTGCGAAGGGAAGATAAATTTTTTGATATTGAATGTTGACCTGGAGGTTCCTCCTCCTCGTTGATGAAAAACTCTCTTGTCTCCATTTGTCTTTGAGACTCCTTTGCAAAGGTTGTGTACCGCAACTGGTTACGGCTATATTTGAAAAAAAAATAACGCGAGCGTGCACATCGGTACCCTATCTAAAGGTAGGTTTTTGGTCGGGTTCTCGCGATTTGTTTTTTTTTGTATGATGAATGAAGGGGTTTTATTTGTACAGTAGGCTGATCGAGACCAAACTCCACCCTCCCAGAAGTCCCGTCAATCTCGTACGCCGCGGCCGCCTTATCGATCTTCTCGAATCATCACTTGGACAGGATGGAATGTCCATATTGATCTCGGCTCCCGCGGGATATGGCAAAACCTCGCTCGTCGTCGACTGGCTTGCGAAAGCCAAAGCCTCTTGTGCGTGGCTTACCCTGGACAAGAGCGACAACGACATAACCAGGTTCCTTCAGTATGTCTATACGGCTATTCAACGAGCAACGGAAATAGACGAGGCCACGGCGCTTGCCTTTATTGAAGCTCCGGTGCATCCGCCTGAGGAAGATCTTGCGGCGGCGGTTGTTAATGATCTTTCGACCGCGAAATCTAAAACCGTGCTGGTCCTTGACGATTATCATAAGATAACAAACCGGGGCGTGCATGGTCTTGTCTCGCACTTGCTGCAATACTCGCCCGCCGGGGTAGTTGTCGCTCTTTTGACCAGAGAGGATCCGCCGTTTCCGCTTGTCCGCCTGCGGACGCAGGACCAGCTTCTTGAAATACGCGCCGGAGAGCTCCGGTTCAACGCACAAGAAACCAAGGAATTCATCGAGAGCGTCGGACCTGTGAGACTTGGGCCAAACGAAAGCGCTGCGCTGGCGGCGAAAACCGAGGGGTGGGCTGCCGGGCTAAAGCTTGCCGCGTTATCGTTAGAGCACTTGAGCGATCACGACTCCCATGACCTTATGGCCACTTTTTC
>JAFGHN010000292.1 GCA_016930115.1 Spirochaetales bacterium
ACCAGCGACACGAAGACGATAGTTTTCTTTGTGCCCATGATTGATCGAATCACCAGCATGTTCGGCAGTGACAAAGCCGGCCCGGCCAACAACAGAGCGAGAGCTGGTCCTTTGCCCATTCCGTTGCCTATCAGGCCTTGCAGAATCGGCACTTCGGTCAACGTGGCGAAGTACATGAATGCACCTGCCACCGAAGCGAACAGGTTTGCGCCCAGCGAATTGCCACCTACCGAGCTGCTGATCCATTGGGATGGAATGACACCTTCAAAGCCGGGGCGCCCCAGAAGGAGCCCGGCAACCAGTACACCGCCGAATAGAAGCGGCAGAATCTGCTTGGCAAAGCCCCAGGTCTGAGAAAACCATTCACCTGATTCATCCTCACGTCGGCTGATGATAATCGACAGTCCGACGACCGCCGCGGAAAACGGCAGCAGGGGCTCATTGGGAAAAATCAGGGCGATTATAGCCGTAAACAGAGCGGTGAGGATGATCGGAATCTTCGACAGCTTGAACCAGAAAATGAGCATCGCGCCAAACCCGGCCGCGGCAATACTCGTTATGATCCACTTGTAAGAGTAAACGAGATACCAGAATCCTGTCGTCTCATCGGGCTTCCCCCAATTGGCAAAGACGAGGATAGCAACCATCGCCGCGAAGTACAGCCCATTCTTCCAGAGTGGTCTTTCTACCTCCGGATCCGGCATGGCCATCTGAGCGTTGACCTTCTCCGTTTCTTCCTTGCGGTAGATCAGGTGCATAAGCAGTCCGATGACAATACTGAACACGATCGCACCGACAGCGCGGGCAACACCCAACTCCAATCCCAAAACGCGAGCAGTAAGAACTATCGCCAGGACATTGATTGCCGGACCCGAGTAAAGAAAAGCCGTCGCCGGCCCCAGCCCTGCACCCATGCGATAGATTCCTGCAAATAGAGGAAGCACTGTGCATGAACAGACAGCGAGAATTGTCCCCGACACCGATGCCACGCCGTATGAAAGTACCTTGTTCGCTTTCGCTCCCAGATACTTCATTACCGAGGCCTGGCTGACAAAGACCGCTATCGCTCCGGCAATAAAAAATGCGGGCACGAGGCAGAGGATAACGTGCTCCTGTGCATACCATTTGGTCAGCGCCAGGGCTTCGATGACCGCACTCCGGAGTCGAGAACTCTCAATCGGGAGGTAGAAGAATATCACGAAAACCGCGACTATCCAGGCCAGCGGTTTCCACTCTTTTTTCCAATCCATGTTGCTCTATCCTCACAAACAATAATTCTTCAATTCACTACTTGGCCTTGACGCCAAGTATATTCTCAAAAAAAATCACTTCCGAATCGTGGCCGACATCCGTCGCGCATTGGCGATCAAAACATCCTCGACGCAACCAAAGAAATTCAAAATGCAGGGGACTCGGAGACGATAGAACACCTGCAAACCCCGCTTCTCGTCTTCGACAATTCCGGCATCTTTCAGTACCGAAAGGTGCTTGGATACGGTGGAGATGTCGGCGCCGATCATATCTCTAAGCTCACAGACGCACCGTTCACCACGGGAGAGCTCATCCACCATGAACAGCCTCGACGGGTGAGCCATGGCCTTTATAACCCGCGCCCGGGCTTCATATTTCTGTTTCGTTCTTTCGTCCATACTTTTCCCTATACCTTTATCGGCATTGTTAGTTGGCAAAATAACCAAATAGGTCGAAATGTCAAGAACTTTTTCTGAGAGTGATATTGGATTTCTACGGACTTGTAATTTGTTACTGGATAATGGCTTAAAAAAGCGGCCCCGACCTCACTCTCCCCAAACTTTTGTGGAATTCGACTTCTTGGTGAAGTTTAGCCACTCGACGGCGAGCGGAACACGTTGGAAGACAATCGAATACGCGAATGCCGGCCCATTGTCGCGGCACAGACACTAATGTGATCGCCTCAACTCGATGAACTGCGGCAGAACGTAGTTTTCTCCTCGGCCAAAGTCTTTCTCTTTCGCGGCACTCGCCGAGCCCACAAGCCTATCCTCTTCACGCCAGATGTTGAGAATCACCTCGTCGTGAATCGCGAATGGTGTCAGGTAGGGAATACATGCGTCAAATCGCCACAGGAGCGACCCATAATCCTTTTTGACTTCTCTCGACGCCCTCACCCATTCCTGTTTACCGCAGTTATCCCCATCAATGTGCAGGCTCGGATTACCCCGTGAATCAAAACCGACCGAGACCGAACAGGCTCCTTTTGGACCTTTGATTTCTCCAATCCACTGGCCGCTGAGTGCCGCTGGATTGAGCACCGGCCATTGAGGCCATCCACGACCAGCCCGGGGTCGAAAATCGCTCTTGTCTGAATGAGAAACCGCTGACGCAATCAACTCTTTAAGCACAGCGTTAGAGGAACCGTACTGCGCGTTGCTCATCAGCGCTATTACTACCTTCTCCGAGGGAATCATGTATAGCCAGTTATGTATACCCGGGCCGCCGCCGCCGTGCTGAATAGTCATATATCCGTAGTCATGCTGAACGTCCCAGCCAAGTCGACGCGTGGAAATCGACTCGGCTGACTCCCGATAAGTCCATAGTAAGTCAATACCTGAGTCCGAAACAATCGGCTTCTGGTCGGCAAGATGCGCTTTGATGTGGAACATTCCGAATCGAACAAGGTCCCCTGCCGTAGAGTACAGAGCGGTGTATCCCTGGGCATCATACGCAAAGGGCAAAACCCCGCCATCGACGTTCTGCGTGGCGATAGAGTCAGCCGGAACCGCACCTTTGAAGAACCGGGTATGGGTCATCCCAAGAGGAGCAATTATCTCTCTCGAAATAAACTCCTTGGTATTCTCTCCCGTGACACCACGGACAATCTCTTCGAAAAGTCCATAACCGATGTTGGTGTATTGATAACGGGCTCCGGGTGCCGACACCAGTACACCGGCAAGGTCTATCAGATCCTTGTCCGACCGTATATTCTCCTGAGGTACTTCGGGACCGGCGATATAGTAGCCGTAGGGCAAGCCGGTTGTATGCAGCAGTAGCCGTGCAATCGTGGCCTCCGAGGCATCACCCCGATAGGCGATCAGTTGGCTCCCGCCAAGGTACTTATTAACCGGATCGTGCAGGCCGATCTCTCCGCGTTCGGCGAGAATCATAAGAGCTGTGGATGTGAACGGTTTCGCAATTGATGCCACCAGGTGCATCGTTGAGGTGGTGGTTGGTATGCGCCGCTGTACATCCGCCCAGCCGAAAGCCTCTTCGTAAATGATCTGTCCGTCCCGTGCGACAGCAACCTGGAATGATGCAATCTCCTTCTCATCCATGAGTTCTTCGACGCGGCACCGCACTCCGGCAAATGGGTCGCTTGAATCGATTCTAGCGCAGTGATCCGAGCAGGAGATAAACGGTGAAGACACGATCATCATCAGCAAAATCACGATAATCGTTCGCCGCGTCCCGTGTATTTCTTTACTGGTATGAATATCCATACGATATAGCTGCACTATTATTTCGCGTTTGCATTATAGAAACATATTCTTTCAGCGATGTTTGTCAAGAGTATGATCAGCCGCTGAGGGTTTGCGGCCATAACTCCGGGTTTTGTGTTCTTCTCACAAAACTACCGGGAGATGCGCACCCGGATTAGCCAATGAACAATAGTAAAGGAGAGTACTGCGGAATCCTATTAACGGCTACAATCTATTGTGGGGTAATGAGATAAAAAGCGGCCCCAATATCACTCTCCCCAAACTTTTGTGA
>JAFGHN010000293.1 GCA_016930115.1 Spirochaetales bacterium
AAGGAACCCATCGAATCGATCCGGTACCAGGTGAGGTAGATTCCTGTCGCGGCAATGAGGATGAGACAGGTGAGGCCGAGTCTTTTTTCGCCGCCGGGAACTCCGCTCTTGAGCTGCCAGGGTTTTACGACTATGTGAATGTAAAAAATAGATCCGACAAGGATACCGATGGTAACCAGATGGATGATGCCGATGATGAGCCTCAAGGTCTTGTGAAACGTCCCCGAGAGTGCGATCGATTTGTCGAGAATCCGTTCCGGAATAGGGTAGGAGTACCCGTTCCGCACAAACGCCACACCCACGTGGTTGAGAGGTCCGCCGTTCGCCCCGTCGTGGCAGAAAGCACAGGTTTTTTCGGTTTGATCGGCGTATTCAGGAGTGCCGAAAACGATGCCGGCAGAGAGAAACAAAAAGACAACAAAGAAAAGAGCGCTCTTCTTGAAGATATTCATGGTTAGACCTTTCGCTTATTATATGCGGCCCCGGCGCTGTTTGCAAATATTTACTTCAGCAAATACCCCATCCCGAAATTCCGCAACAGGTGGCTCGACAGCCACAGCTCGTTCACAACCTGTCCCGCCATGCGCATGGGTGAGTTGACGGCAACAACCTTTCCAAAGACGGTTTTGGTGTTTGTATCTGAATCGATCAGATTCATATATTCAATTATGATGCCTTTTCTGTAATTTGCGTGGACGTAGTCGATCTGCCCGTTTTCAGATACCGCGACCACGACGCCGATGTGGGTCAGCGGGTCGTTCCACTCTCCATCCTCGTTCCTGTCATAGGTGTTGTCCCAGAAGATGATATCTCCCGGAAGCGGGCGGTCGGTCAGGTATAGCAGGTTCCTGTCTTCGAGTGTCCTGTAAATTCTGGTGACACCGTTGCCGGTGTATTTTGAGAAATCCTTTGCCAGGTCGATACCGGCGTACCAGTACGCGGCGCGGACTACACCGGTGCAGTCGTTGGGGAATGTTTTTCCTTTAACGGTAAGAGCATCTCTACCGACGAGCGAGCGAGCACCCTCTACAACAAGCAGCCTGTCGGATTCGATGACGGAAGAATGGTCTTCCCTCGCAGGCGGCAGGCTGCCGGACATCGTGACACAGCCCGCCGCCAAGACCGCGAGTGCGGTTACAGCCAGGAAGCATGACCGCGAGGACAACGCGCTGTTTACTTGCGGCGCGTCACCGCTTGTACAGCATCGGCAATCCGGCGTTGTATTCCTGCCAGCGCGGACCGCGCGTCCTGGGCCTTGCTTTGGGCAGTAGCATACGCCGCCTTGGTGAAATCGCTTTCCGCGGCAGTGATGCCCTGCGCGGCCGCGCTGATCTCTTTTTCAGTTGTGGAAATATTGAGAGGTATTCCTCTTACATTCTTCGCGGCGCTCAAGGACTGCTCAACTTCTCTCAAGAGCGACTTTGCTCCGGATATGGCTGAAGAAGCATCGTTCTTGGCCTTTTCCTTCGCCGCCGCACCGTCCTTGATCGCCTTTTCAGCTGCTGCTACGGCCTCTGAAGCGAGACTTTTCGCTGAATCGTATTCCTTGGCATCTACGGCCGCCTGCATTCGATCCACAAGATTCTTTGCCCGGGTTATTGATTCAGGCGCATAGTCCCGTGCGTCCTTGTCGGCTTCGGCACGCGCCAAGGCGGAATTCGCCGCTTCGATCTCCTCAGTAGGCGGTTTCGCACAGGCTGCAAGCATGAGCGCAACGGCCAAAACAACAAGCACACCAAGCAAGATATTTCTTTTCATCGCGGACTCCTTTCACCGAACAGTCACTCTTCTGTGAGTCGTTATTATATATATATCGGGATTTTGGTGGAATACAATTAAAATCCCCTCAAAAAAACCAATACTGTACAGTGCTGTTCCGCCCTCTGCCGCGCTGGCCCGCCGTGCTCCAGCTTCCGTTGCCCTGCCGGCGGGCGTGCAAACCGATTGCCTGGTGTCAGGAAACGCGTTTTCCTGTATTGTCGAATTATGCAAAGGTCGACCGGTGTGCTACGTTTGGCCGTTACCGTCATCGTCGCGATGTTAACTGTCCTGCTTGTCCCTTCCGGCTCGCAGCAGGCCGCGGATAGCCGTCTCTACGAGCTGATGAGCCGTTTCAGGCCCCCCGTTGAGGAGGACCGGGCACTAGTGATTATCGAAATGCCCCCGGCCGCCTCATCAGCCGCATCGGAGACGGTACTCCGGGGCGAGCTTTTTCTCACCCTCGAGGAGATGGGCGCGAAAGAGGCGCTTCTCACCGTGTCAGGAGCGCCGCCCGACAGCGCCTCACCGCTCGGCGGGGATCAAGGAGCGCAAATCAGAAACCGATTCAAAACGGAGTTTGACCTGGTCAAAAAAAATGTCGCGGTTCTCTTTGATGCGATCCGCTTTGGATCGGTGCAACCGCAGGATGCCGCAAAATTTGTCGACGAATTGCTGGTCCTCATAGATAGGGGAGGTGAGCGGTTGCTCGACGACATCCTGTATTCCGACGCGAGAAGCGCTGTCATGCTCGAAAAGGCGAAACAACTCTTTGGAGAGGATAATCTGGGCAAGGTCCCCGCCGATTTGGACTATGTTTTTCCGGAGTATGACGAACGTATTGTTGTCCCGGAGTTCCCGCGGCCCGGTGCCGATAGACTCCCGTTCCGCCGTTTGCCGCTGACGCTGGTGTACGCGTACGCGGAGCTTGAGCAGGAGCTCGCGCTTCTCCTTAAAGGCATGGAGGAGGTGGGTTTCTTCTCAGGTATCAAGCCGGAACTGCAGCCAACTATCCTCTATGATCAAGTGCAGACGTTGCTTGCCGAGCTTCTCGACACGCCGCAGAATGCGACAAAGAGCGCCTGGCTGGACGCAAGAGAGAATTTCGTGCAATCGGTGGATGCGCTTCTGGGCGGTGACAGTGAAACAGTGCTGGACAGCGGTTTTGTAGATTTACTGGTCGAGGAACAGGATGACGAAGCGAAGGTCAGAAGCATAGAGGCTCTCAGGCAACACCTCGCCGGGTCCTTCAGCAAAACCGGAGAGATTTTTGCCGAGTTTGTCGCTTTCAGGAATCTGCTTTCACTCGCGCTTGACGGGTCTATCTGCGTCATCGGTACAGCGCCGGATCCGGTTCGTGAGTTTGAAGAGGTATGGTCATCGCCGACGGCGGCTGAAACGGCTACGGCCGAGATGAACAGCATACGGGCGGATCGTTTCAGCCTGATAGTGACGGGTTTGAGTGAAAAAATTTCTTTCGCCGTCCCCGGTTTGGTCTTTGCGGTGCTTCTGGGTCTGTTGAGCTTGCGCCTTGTGTTGCCCGTCGGTTTCCTTGCGATGGGTGCAACCGCGGTCGGGTGTTTGCTTCTGTATCTCAAGACGGGGATTTTTGTGCACCCCGTGTATGCGGCGGTGGTGAGCGGGGCGGCCATGGCAGCGACGCTCGCTGCTGCATTGCTGGTGCGGATAGCGTACACCTGGCAGATAATGCCCGGCGCGGGCCATCGCTTTCCGGGCGTTTGCAGGCGTGCAAATATCGCATTGAGAAAGGCCCAACCGGCGGCGCTTGTGCATCGCCGTTCCGTTATCCTCGCAATTTGCTCTCCCGGTCTGAAGGACTTTCACCGGATTGCCGCGGGAGAGATCGAAAGTCACGGCGGCGTTATTGTCGGCGCGGAGGGCCCGGTCCTCCTTGCCGGATTTGGCACACCCTTTGATTACACGGCGGGAAGAAAACCGGATCGCGGTGATGATGTCAAGAACGCGCTGCGGGCCGCGTTGCGTTTGTCCCGGTTGAGATCAGAAGCGCCTGTTGACTGGTCTTTTGGCCTCGATGTCGGGGAGTGTCATTTCTACGTGTCCGCCGTAAACGGCTACAGCGTCGAAGGGAGCGCGGCGGTGTACGCACAATATCTTTCCAGAATAGCGCCCCAATACGGGTATCGAACGCTCATAACGGGAGAAATCCTGGATGAGGCGGGGGACGGGTGGACTGTGACGGAGCTGCGTTCACCAGAAGAGCGGAAGCTCTACGCCCTTATTGGTCCTCGTCAAGCTTGATCCGGTCTG
>JAFGHN010000051.1 GCA_016930115.1 Spirochaetales bacterium
CGATAGCGCGGGGCATGACGATGGCGGACGGAACCTACCAGTTCAATCCGTCGCCGGACACTCCTCAGGAAGCGCGTTACCAGGCACTGATCACCGCGGAAAGCGAAACGGTGAAGCTTGATATTGAACACAACGGGATGCGGAACGTCGTCGCGGCGCTCGACGGCAGACGCCGTACCCCCGGCCCGGTGCCGCTCGACATACTCTTCATTCTCGATACCACCGGCAGCATGGGAGAGGAGATCCACCGGCTGCGTGCGACGATCGAGCTCATTCATCTGAACCTTACAAGTATGAGCACAGACACGGCTGTGCGCTTCGGCATGGTGCTCTACAAAGATACCGGCGATGAATACAACACAAGAGTGGTCGCCCTTACAAAGGATCTCGATGAGTTCGCTTCCTCCCTCGATCTGGTGGAAGCATCCGGCGGCGGTGATATACCGGAGAATCTGCAGGCGGCGCTGGAAAGGAGCCTTCACGATATCAACTGGAACAGCGACGGAATACGTCTCGGCTTCATCATCACGGACGCGCCGCCCCATCTCGATTACGGTCAGGAGTACACCTATGCCGATGCGGCCGCGGAGGCACGGGAGCGTGGCATAAAGCTCTTCAGCGTGGGCACGGGAGGGTTGCCGCTGTCAGGTGAGTACGTGCTGAGACAGATTTCCCAGTACACCGGCGGGAAGTATATCTTTCTCACATACGGCGAATCAGGCGAAAGTGCGGGCGGCGAAATCGGAAGCGTCAGTCACCACACCGGCGCGAATTATCAGACCGACAAACTTGAAGCGATTATTATCAGATTCGCGAAAGAAGAGCTCAGCTATCTCACCGATGAACCGCTCGAGGAGGATAACCCGTATTTCCAGGCGATAAAAATCGCAAGCGAAGAACGCGAGGAAACGCTTTCCACGTTGTTCCAGTTGGCCGTGGATCAGTTATCAGATTACGCCACCTACCCCGTGAAAGCGGGAACCGTCGCTGCGATACTCCCGCTGGAGGCGGCAACCGAGGATCTTGGTCTTGACGCCGAGTACTTCACCGAACAGATGATGTTCGCGATGAGGAAGGGAAGCACCCTCGTCATTGTCGACAGGTCGAACATCGATGCGGTTATGGAAGAGCTCAAACTGCAGCTGTCGGGCCTCACGGATTCCGAAACCGTCGCCGAGGTGGGAAAACTGCTCAACGCGCAGGTGCTGATCGCCGGCAAGCTCTACATGCCTGACGATTATGAGTTGTTTCTGCGGCTATTGCGTGTGGATACCGGCGAGGTCCTGAGCGTCACAAAAGCGCTGATAGACGGGCAACTTGGGATTCGCTAATCCGAACCGTAGATTTCACTCAAAGCCTTGAAGCTGTTCTGTTTTGCGTCGTACAGACAGAGTGAAGGTGACGGGAGGTCCGCCGCTTTTCCGGCAGCTTGCCTTGCGGTTTTCATGATTTTTTCTCTTCCCCATGTACGTTCTGACTGGACTATCCCGATGGACACGGGAATTTTCAACTTCTCGAATTCCTGAAAAGCGAGAAACAATCTGATTGCAAGATGGACCGCCTCGTCACGCACGGTCTCCGGCAATAGAACCATGAACAGTGAATCTGCGATTCTCGCCGGGGTATCCCTGTATTCGCGGATTGTGGAAGTGATGATTTCGGACGCTCTTTTCAGCTGCGCAACCCCGGCTTCTTCCCCGAGTTTTTCGCAGTATTCGGCGAATCCCGTGAGCAGCACTGATAGAATCACAAAGGGTACCTTTTTCTTTCGATAAGATTCAAATTGCGCGTCCACAAGGCGGGCAAGCCCTTCTGTATTGAAAAGATCCGTCAAATTGTCCTTGATCTCAGGTTCTCTTGAAGGCGGAGGCGCTTCGCTGAGCTGTACACTGCGGTCTGCCTCTCTGAAATAGCGCGCCGGATCGACAAGCGGTACCGAATACATCGGAACGGTTGAGCCTTCGCCCTCGTTTCTATAGATCCGTTCACTCGGGTACGGATAGAAATGGCTCCCGGGTTCATTCAGAAGAGTGTCCAGTATGAGAAGGATCGAATAGGTGTAGAGCAGCAGATGAGCGTTTGACGTCTCTTCACCGTAAATCTTGAGCACGTGCTTGAACCTGCGGGAAATTTCGTTGTCGATTTCAAAAACCATTTCCGAATGCGGCTTTTTCACCGTTTTTATGTCCGCACCGTCAGGTCCCGCAAGCTCTCCGGCAACGGCAGACAAAGCGTATCTCAGCTCAGCCGTCAGCTCATACAGCTTTCCAACCGGGTAGACGGTTTCCGGCGGTCGCGGCCTCCCCATGACCAGATGAGGAAACACGTAGATTTTCCCAAGCCAATCGAGATAGTCCCTCTGTTTTGAACCGTATATGGAATTATTAAAATGCGGGTTCTTTTCCACGTTGCGGCAGTATTCGTACAACGTGCCCAGATAATGACCGGCGATCAACTCATCGATAAATACCCGCCAGCTGTCTGCTATTAAATCAAGGATTCGCCCAAGCTGCTTATTCTCGCCCGTGGTTGTCTGGATAAACCCGAATTCGATAGTTCTGAAACCCCGGAAGAGCTCCTGGAGGATGGACGCAAGCACGATTGTCTGGTGAAGCGAGTTTTCCGGCGGAACGAGCTCAAAGCCGCGCGGAAAACCGATCAGCGGCTGGAAGTAGGGATACAAATCCGGAAAATCCTCGAGGCTGTTCCATCCCGCCCCGGGAAACAGCCTTTCCAGAATTTCGAATCCTTTGCGGAGGGCGGGCGCTTCAAGAAGGCGAATATGACCGGCTGCTGCGGGCACCACCTCCACTTCTTCCGGTTCTTCAGCCTCTCTGATCTGCGGTTTGCCGGGGAGCTGCAGAACGTCCTCTTCCGAGAGTTCGAAAAACAGAAGTATCTGCGCCCGTTGCTGCATATAGAACATGTCAACGGGAGAATAGGCGCTGCAGGCGAGTTTCATGAGCAACGGGTAACAACGCCTCGAAACGACGTTGAACACGTATTCATACTCCGTTGTCGCCTGGCTGTAGTAATCTTTTATTTTTTGTATATCGCGATGCCGCGCAGGAAGCGAAACGATGTCGAGATCGTAGAGGTGCTTGAGCGCCTGCGGGACGGCCGAACCCTGGGCAATATCGAGAAGCATGACCAATGGCGCAAGCAATTTTCTCGTCAGCGCGCCGCAATGGCGGAAGGTCAGGTGTCTTGGCGCAATCTGAAGATACGTCAATTCGCGATGGATCCACTCGATATCCCAGTTCTTCAACACCGATAATATCTGTATGAAAAAGGCATTATGAATTCTGTTGATCGGATAGCGCTGATTGATTGACAGCAACGCCCGGACCGATAGCACGAGTCTCTCAATGTGGCCGAAGAAAATTTCATCACCCTTGAGCACAAATCGCGGGTTTACGTATTCCTCGACGGGGAGCATGAATGAAAAGAGAGAAGCAAAAGCACGTGACAACGTCATCACGCCGTACTCTTGCCGCGCCGCGACGAAATTCATTCGCACGCGATCAAGATAGCGTGGTGCAGCCGGACGCGGGGAGGCTTCGGACGCGGTGTACGCTTCAGTCCGGACAACCTCTCCGGCCCCGGAGGAGTACACGATCCTATCGGACTTCCTCCGGTTCAGGTCTTGTAGTTTCTTATACTTGTCTTCTATGAGTCCGTCTGTTCTCTCAACGCCGATTTCGCCGCCAAGTAGCTTCATCATGCGGCCGGCGTCTTCCCCGGATAGCTCTCCGAGATTCGCCCTGGTGCGCTGAAGTTCACCCGGATTGTAGCGTTCTGGAGGGCGCTTCGCCATTTCGTCTGCCTTGTACGATTGGAGGATAGGGGATTCGAACCCCTGACCTATAGATTGCGAACCTATCGCTCTACCAGCTGAGCTAATCCCCCGGTTACCGCCGGATATTTTAACGCATTTATGTCGATATGTCAGCCCGAAATCGCATTTTCAGAGTTCTATTTCCATACCCTCACGGGCCACTTCAATCTGAAGATCGGTCTTGCCTTCAATCGCATCGAGATACTGTTCCTCCAATACCTCCAGTTGCTTGTCGGTTCTCATCGGATCGTGATGAAAAAGTATAAGCTTCTTTACGTTGGCTTTATGTGCCGAGTTGATAGCGAACTCAAACGGTGTATGGCCCCATCCAAGCTTGGAATCGAGATACTCCTCGTAGGTGTATTGCGTGTCGTAAACAACCACATCGGCGCCCTCAAGGAAGCGGAGCAGCTTTTCGTTTTCCTCTTTCGCCGCGATTTCCCCTTCCTCGGCGGCGACAGGATCGTAACTCGGATCTTCCGGATCGGTGGGAAATACGTTTCTGAACGGCTCAGTATCGTAAGACGTGCAGAATATCTTGCCCTGGTGTTCGAAACGGTAACCGAGGCAGAGTATCGGATGGTTCAGGTATTTTGTGGTCAGAGATATGCCGTCCCCAAGATCCATCGAGAGTTCCTTGAGGGGGTAATAAGAGATATCCGCCGCCAGCTCCGAATGTTTTACCGGAAAGTATCTGTAGGAAAGCTGGCTTCCGACGATTTTGTCGAGCCCTTCGTCTTCGTAGGTGACGGGGCCGTAAATCTTCAGCTTGCTGTTGGGTATGTATATCGGAGTAAAGAAGGGGAACCCCATGATGTGGTCCCAATGCGTGTGAGTGAGAAAAATAGACGTATCGATCGGACCTTTGGGGAGATCATTCTGCATCATGAAATTTCCGAGGGGCCGGATACCGGAACCGGCGTCTATGATTAGCAGCTTTTCCTCATCGCCAAACCGCAGCTCGATACACGCGGTATTCCCGCCGTATTTTACCGTTGTCGGTCCGGGGCATGGTATCGATCCTCTTACGCCCCAAAACCTTATTTTCATCGTCTCACCTCGCAGGTACTTCTAACTCGCCACTTGAAGGAAGATACGGGCTTTTTCTATCTCTGCGTTTACTCGCACTTCCATCTCATCTTCGAGGTAGCTGATATTCATCTTCAGATAATCGGTTATATCAGGGCTGAGCTTCTCGGGATACCTGTCCCCGGCAAATCCGATTTCCGTGACATTGGCGAAGTAGTTAGCCATGGCGACGGTGTACAGGAGATCTTTATGTTTGCCTTCATATTCCAGCGGCTTGTGATGAAATCGCACCGCGTCCTGAATTTCGGTACCGAGCTTCCAGTTCTCAACGATCATGCCGCCCACGTCGGCGTGAGTCATGGAGAAGATCTGAAACTCCGCTTCATTGAGCGGAAGAAGCTGACGATCCGAAAGTGCCATAACCTGTACGTAATCTTCAGAAAGACGATTGTTTAACGGTATCTTGCCTACGTCGTGGAGGAGGCCGGCGATGAAGTATTCTTCAAGGATTTTCTTGTCCACCTTGCGTTGGGTAGCGATAAGTTTTGCACTTACACCTACGCACAGTGAATGGCGCCAGAAACCGTCCATATTCAGCGCCTGGGATTTCATCGTCTGCCCGAGGGTACCGAGCACCGCCGTGCTGAGCGCCAGGTTCTTCACGGTGTTGATTCCGAGCATGATGATCGCTCTCACTAGAGATGTGATCTCCTGGTTCAGGCCATAGTACGCCGAGTTTATCAGCTTCATCACTTTTCCCATAAGGACGGGGTCGATGCTGATTATCCTGTTCAGGTCTGCCGGCGAAGCCTTGGGATCGTTACACACTTCGAGTATTTTGGCCACACTTGTCGGAAGGCTCGGCATCTTTTCTATGTATCCGTTTATGGCCGCGATGAAGCGCTGGTTAGCCATGAGTAATTCTCCTTATGGTGTCTACAATATGTGTAATTTTCGCCGTCAACGCAAGCCCAATTTCCCTGTTTGGATGAGCCCGAGCCAGCGCTTCTAAACAGGTGAAAACCCCGATAACCGCCAGAAGCGGCACGGTTACGCAGCGCTCCTTTTTTCTTTCACCGCGTGCGTGGATGCCCTTGCTGCCGGCCAGCCTTCTCTTCAGGGTCTCCATCCTGAGAAGCAGATCGTGGCTTTCGAAAAACTCCCGCGCGTCCTCCGGCAAAAACGCGGACAGGCTCACCAGTGTATCGAGAAGTTCAATCGATGCGCCGCGCTTCACCCCCACGCCGGATTCCTGTACGGCAGCGGCCGGCGCGATTTCCCCGGGGGTATCCGCCCGCGGCGTTTTGATTTCTTCGGGTGCGGCGACCGTCGCGGCGGCCCGCGTGGCGCCGGGCGGTTGCGCGGCCGGCCCCGCCGCAGTCCGCATGGCGTCCCGCGATTGCGTAGGCGTGAGGGGCGCCCGAAACGGCTGCACTCGCGTGTCCGGCGCCGGACCAGCGCCGGCAGTTGATGCGGGGGCCCTTTTCTCGAAAGCGGCTCCGGGTGCAGACGGTGAGGCCGGCTGCGTCGCGGCCGCCGCCCCGAGAGCGGCTCCGGGTGCAAACGGTGAGGCCGGCCCCGCCGCAGTCCGCATGGCGGTCTCCGGTGACCCACCTGTCGGCGCCGGAGCAGCGGTTGTCGCCGGGCCGGTCGGCGCGCCTGAAGTGGCCGGAGCGCCCAAAGTGCCTGGAGCGGCACCCGTGAGCGGGTAGGGCGATGGCGGCTCCGTCCCCGATGGGAGCTGTGTTGCAATCGCCGCGACCGGGATCTCCTGTACCTCTTCGTCGGGAGGCAGTATCTCCTCCTCCATTTCTTCAAGAAAGAGAGTCTCCTCCTCTTCGTCGACGACAATTACCGGCTCGATCCCACCGATATCGATAATCGGAACGGTCTCCTCTTCAAAAGCCGGGAGGCCCGGAAATACAACGCTTTCCTCCTCCCGGCGCTCGCCTTCTTCGAGCGGTTGGGCGGGGACGGAGATAAGAGCGTTGAGGTTGCGTTCCCATATCTCCTCGTATTCCTGGGCGTATTCGTTGATCACCTGTTCGTAGAGTTGTAGCGTGTTATGCAGATTATCCAGGTCATTTTCGCCGCCCCGTTCGTTCTGGATGTTCACCAGAGTTTCAGCAATCCTGATGGCCTGCTCCTGATCTCCCATAGCGTTGTAGGCGCGTATGGAGGTCGAGAGGATATCCTGATCTGTCGGAAAATCGGTAAGCATGTTTTCGAGGATCGCCCGTGCTTCGTCATACAGGTTGCTCTTGAGGTAGAGCTCTGCAAGGAGAAGCCGGGCGTCCCGGTGTTCGCGATTTGATTGGAGGACATGGCTCAACTCCGCAATGGCTTGTTCAATCCTGCCTCCGTCCCTGAAGGCCTGGGCCTTGAAAATACGCGCCTCCCGGTGATCGGGATCTTTCTCCAGCGCCTTGTCCAGATAAGCCAAAGCCCTGTCCGGTCTTCCTGCTCTTATGAGAAGATTGCCCATCGCCACGTAGGCATCGGTGTATTCAGGATTTGATTTCAATAGCTGCCGGAGCCGCCTGGAAGCTTCGCGGAGTCGGCCGGTCTGCATAAGGACGCATGCGTACTGGTATCTTGCCTGCGTATCCTTCGGATTCTTGACAAGTAGATCCCGCAGGAGTGACTGCGCTTTGTCGTACTCTCCGGTCTCCTCATAGACACGCCCCAGGTTGAGGGACGCTTTCAAGTATTCAGGATCCGCCTCCAGAGCCTCCTTGAGAAGTGCCTCGGCGCGGTTGTGTTCTCCTCGATTCGTGAGCAGTACGGCCAAGTTGTTTCGGGCACGGGTGTTCCGCGGATCGACTTTCAGTATGTTTTCGAAAACCTTGAGCGATTCTGTATGGTTTCCTGTTTTTTGGAGCTCTATACCGAGGTTATTAAGACCTTCGATCCAATTTGGTCTTGTCCTAAGTGCACGTTGATACTCTTTGACAGCCGCGGGCGCGTCACCCAGGGCCGCGAGTGTGACTCCAAGGTTGTACCTGAGGGACGGGTTACCCTCATCCGTGCTCAGGCCGCGAGTATAGAGATGTGCCGCCTGCTTGTGATCACCAAGCTGCTCGTACAAATTACCCAGGTTGTTGTAGGCGAAGGCAAAATCCGGGTCCTTGGCGATCGCCTTTTCGTACCACGTTTTCGCCTGATCGAGTTTCCCGTCGCTTTTGAGAAAATTGGCGAGGTTGTAGCAGATGTCGCCACGGTCAGGGGCGAGCTGGTGCGCCTTTTTCAGAGCTTTCAGGCCATTGTGAAGATCACCTCGCTGCCGGTAGGCTACCGCGAGATTGTTGTATGCCTCGGGATTATCAGATTTGGCCCGGATCGATGCAAGATAGGCCCTTATTGCCATGTCCGGACTGTTCTTTCTGAGTTGTATGTTGCCGTAGACCAGATGAATCAGCGGGTTTTCGCTGTCGGACCGCAGTGCTTCTTCAGCGTATTTTTCCGCCGCTTCGAAATCCCGCGCCATCATCGAATCGGCGGCACGTTTCAAAAGCGCTTCAGTTTCCATCTCCCTCATGCAAGTGCGAAGGCCGGGCCGCAACTTCTTCTGAAAAGTAACTCCGGTGCGGAGGATCGCTCGAATCGTAGGAGGCAACGGCGATATAGTAAAGCCGTCCGTTAATCAATCCCTCGAGATTGATTTCGGTAACCTTGCCGGCGTCGATCGGCGAGTCGCCGCTTGTACTCCCTGTCCCGAAATACCGTCCGGGTTTATCGCCGTAGTATACCAGATAGCCGGTCACATCACTATCGGTAGCCGCCTGCCACCTGGCGGTGAGCACACCATCGCCGGGCAGAACCTCGACCCATCCCGGCGGGTGCGGCGGAAGATCAGGCTCGTAATAGATATCGATGGTCGACAATACCGGGCTCGTATTTCCGGAACCGTCCGGGTACAGCTCGGCAAGCACCTGCAGGTACCTTCCCCGCGTGGCAGGATCAAAGGTCCTGCCCGGGGCAAATTGCCGCCACTCCCCCGCTACGCTGTTACTCGACGTGATACGCTCGCTGATCCGGTAGAAAAAGATGATCCCGGTGTCACCGGGTGTCGCCGTCTCCGCATCTACACGGGTCAACACCGAATTGCTGTATCCAAGATCGAAAACACGGGTCGATACGGTTCCGGTATTCTGGGCGTAAGTGTCGATCTGCGGCTCGGTAACGAGCCGCTTCGAGATACGCAGCTCATCAAGCAAGCCGTTGAGTGATCCGCCTATCTTGAGGACATTGTCTATATCATCACCGGTGAAAGGTACGTAGGGCTTTCCGCTTTCCCTCGATGTATCCGTGGCATACGTGATTGCCTCCGGCACATCACTCACCGTGTATTCGAGCAGGTTGGTGGTGCTGTCGTAGCGCAGAAGATGATGTTTCCACAGCTTGGGGATAAGCGGACGCCGCCCTTTGAGCTCGATATACGATTCGCCGTAATCGGCAGGGAGAAAGACATTTTCAAAACGCCAGAGGAGCCTGCCTTCGGTTATGGTACAATTCACCTTCTGACTGACGATCTTTTCTCCGGCAAACCGCGACCCTTGCCACGAGATGATAACACTTCCCTCATCCAGGGTGGCCGGATAGAGCCAAAACTCGATGGTAAAATCCCCCCACGAAACTCCCGGAGCGAACAACGCGCCGGCAGCCGGTTTCAACACGGCGACCGTTTCGCCTGGCAGGAATAGCCCAGAGCCCGCGCCGAACCGGCTTATTTTGCGGGTGATCTCCAGCTTGCCGTCTTGCAGGGTATATTTTCCGGCTATCTCGCCGTTGTTGAAATGAAGCAGCAATTCGGTGTCCGTATCGGCAGCGTATTCTGCGTCACGCAGAACCACGTCAGGATAACCGCGCTTTCCTTCGACAAACGTTACGCCTTCAAGAACGCCAAGATCGTTCCAGTTGTCTCCGACCCCCATGGAGATGCGGTTCTCCAGAGCGCGGACTCCAGTCAAAGAAACGGCCGTGAGCAGTAACATGAGCGACAAGATGTGCTTCTTCACGATTCGTGTATACACTATACCAGAGAGCCGTTGGTCTTGCGACGTATCCATCAGTATATTATCGGCAGTTTAGGGAGAAGGTGAATTTGGCCGTAAGCGAGCTCCTCGAGCAGATCCGGCACCTTCCCGACTCTTCAGGCGTTTATCTTATGAAGGATGACGCCGGGAAGATTATCTATGTCGGAAAGGCATCGAGCTTAAAAAAACGCGTGGGTTCCTATTTCACAGGGAGCAAGGATGTAAAAACCCGTGTTCTTGTTTCGAATATAGCCGCCTTAGAAACGATTACCACGCGAAACAGTTACGAAGCCCTCGTGCTTGAGAATAATCTCATAAAGCAGTGGCTGCCGCGTTTCAATATCAATCTGAAGGACGGCAAATCGTATCCTGTTATACGTGTCACCGGTGATGATTACCCAAGGGTATTCAGGACGCGGAGGATCATAGACGACGGCTCTGAATATTTCGGCCCCTATCCTGACGTACACAAGCTCGACGCTTATCTCGAGCTCATCGAGCAGCTTTTCCCTTTACGTAAGTGCAAAGGCCCGTTGAAAAAAAGAGAGCACCCCTGTCTCTATTACCATATCCGGCGCTGCCCCGCGCCCTGCGCAGGCTACATCGATAAACTCGAATACGGTAAAACGGTTGACAGTATCCGCAACCTGCTTTCGGGACACGTGGAACCGCTGATTCGTGAGCTTACCACGTCCATGCAGTC
>JAFGHN010000294.1 GCA_016930115.1 Spirochaetales bacterium
GCGGGTTCTTCGATGAGTTGTGGCAACGTATCATACCGACGCCGCTGAAGGAGAAACCCGAGTACCTGCCGAAGTACGCACTTGCATAAATATGCAGAAACCGACGTTTCAACAGAAATCGGATCACTATCAAACCAGCACAAGAACGGGATTTTGAGACGCCCCGCAGACCCAAGTTGTGCAACCCGGCGTCCGCCTGCCGCTCTTTATTAATGGCGATATTCACAGTAATACTACTCTTGTCAGAAACATCGCTTCAAATTCAGCGATGTCATTTCCTGGCCGGAAGGAGAGAATATGAAACGAAGGGCAAGCGGAGTACTGCTGCATATTTCTTCGCTCCCGTCCCGATATGGTATCGGCGACTTTGGCCGGCCGGCGTACGAGTTTGTCGATCTCCTGAGAAAAATGAAACAGAGTTACTGGCAGATTCTTCCGTTGACCCCGACGGAACGATCATGTGGAAGCTCGCCGTACTACAGCACATCGGCATTTGCGTTTAATCCGATGTTTATCGGCCTTGACTTCTTACTGGAAAAGGGGCTGCTGCAACAGGCAGATGTCGATCCTGCACCTGAGTTTCAGAAAAATATAATCGATTTTAATGCTGTCGCGTCGTACAAAGAGCGATGTTTCCACGCCGCCTTTTGCAGATTCAAGGAAGAGAAAGAAGACCGCGACTACGCGCGCTTCTGCGAAGCAAATGCCGGTTGGCTCGATACCTACGCTCTCTTTCGCTCGCTGAAATCGAGATTCAACAACGCCGGATGGATGGATTGGCCGGCTGAATTCGTTACCAGGGACCCTGATGCGCTTGCACGCGCTGAACATGATCTCGCGGAGCCAATCGAACTGCATCGCTTCCTGCAGTTTATCGCCGCCGGTCAATGGGACGCGTTGAAAACATACGCCAACCAAAACGGCGTCCACATTATCGGCGATATCCCGCTCTATGTCGAATATGACAGCGCCGATGTTTGGGCCAATCAAGGGAACTACAAGCTTGACGAAAGAAGAAGGCCCTTGGCGGTGGCGGGTGTCCCCCCTGATTACTTCAGCAAAACCGGCCAGGTCTGGGGTAACCCGGTATACCGGTGGGAGGTGATGAAAGACAACAAGTTCGATTGGTGGGTCAGGCGTATTTCCCATAATCTGAAATTATTCGACATTGTGAGGATCGATCATTTCAGGGGACTGGTCGCCTATTGGGAAGTTCCCGCGGGGGCGGAAAGCGCAATCAAGGGAGAGTGGGTGGAAGCGCCGGCGGTCGATTTTCTCAATGCTCTTTTGAAAATCGATCCGTTTCTGCCGGTCATCGCGGAAGACCTCGGGCTCATCACGCCGGATGTCCGCGAGATAATCCGAAGATACGACCTGCCCGGGATGAAGGTGCTCCAATTTGCGTTTGACAGCGACACGGCCACCAATCCCTACGTTCCTCACAACGTAAACGCAAACAGCGTCATGTATACCGGTACCCATGACAATAACAGCGTGAAAGGCTGGTTTGAACATGATGCCGGCGCAGAAACAAAACACCGGCTCCGTGAATACCTGGGGAGAGAGGTCACGCCGGATTCGCTTCCCTGGGAAATGATACGGCTTGCCATGATGAGCACGGCAAACACCGTCATTATCCCGATGCAGGACCTGCTCTGCCTTGGTTCGGAAGCGCGGATGAACACGCCGTCGACAACTGAAGGCAACTGGAGATGGCAGCTGTCCGGCGAGCAACTGAATACGCTGGATGTTGAAAGAGTGGCCCGGATGACCGAGATCTACGGAAGAAGCCAATAAGCCGCCGGACTCACCGCGGCTTGCCGGGCCGGCAGTATCCAAACAGCTGATTTCACCATATACTCCGTTCCCAATGGCAAACAGAAAAATCTATGTTCACCCGAGATATCCCGAACCGTTAACGAAGCTCTTTGAGCTTTCGATGAATATCTGGAGCTTCTGGAATCCGGAAGTCCAGAACCTCTTTCGTGTGGCAAACGGGAAGCTCTTCGAAAAATGCGGGCGTAATCCCTTGAGATTCCTGAATGACCTTCCGGAAGAAAGAAGGACGGAGCTTGCGGCCGACCCCGGTTATCTTGAACAGCTTGAAGACGTATATGATCGATTCAAGGAGCATACCATCCCCGTCAAGGAAGAGGCGGTTGCGTACTTCTCGATGGAGTTCGGGCTTCACCTGCTTCCCATATATGCGGGCGGCCTTGGCATGCTTGCCGGCGACATACTGAAAGGCGCTTCCGACATGGCAATGCCTGTTGTCGGCGTTGGCCTCTATTACCGGTACGGTTACTTCAGACAGAATATTAACATCGACGGCGAACAGGAAGAGTTCTACAATGAAGCGGAGCTTCCCTATCTTCCGCTCAGTCAATTCAAAGACAGAGAGGGCAAGTCCCTCTATATCGATCTCAAGATAAACGGCAAAAACATCAAGATCAGAGTCTGGGAAGTGCTGGTGGGCAGGCTGCGATTGCTCCTGCTGGACACAAACGTACCGGAAAACTCGCCGGATCTGAGGACGATTACCGACTACCTGTACGTCGCGGACAGGGACAAGCGGATTTTGCAGGAAATTATTCTCGGTCGCGGCGGATATCTTGCCCTTGAGGCCGCGGGCATTTCGCCGCAGGTATACCATCTCAACGAAGGGCATTCCGCTTTCCTCATTATCGAACGTTTCAAACGTCTGGTCACCTCCCGCGGCTTCTCCGTCGAAGAGGCCCGCAACCTGATAAAAGCCACAACTGTTTTCACGACCCACACGCCGGTGGAGGCGGGTAACGAGCATTTCCCGGCGGAGATGATCCGGGTACTCCTCAAAGAAGACATCGAATCCATCGGCATACCTTGTGATATGTTTCTCAAAGACGGCTTCCTTCACGACGACATGATCTTCTGGATGCCGGCATTGGCGCTCAGATACTCGTCCCACGCAAACGGTGTATCCAAGATCCACGCCTCCGTATCGCGTGCTATCTGGAAGAGTATCTACACGCACATAAAGGAAGAAGAGATACCGATAGTGCCGATCACCAACGGCGTCCACTCTTCGTGGATGGCGCCGGATCTCCGGGACCTCATCAGGAATCACACGGGACAGGATATTTTCACCGCCGAACCAAGCGAAGGGTTAAGAGACGCTATATACGAATTACCGGATGCGGAACTCTGGGATATCCACATGCGTCACAAGCGACGGATGATTTCCTCACTGCGCACCATGGTGATGGAAAAAGGCCTTGCAAAGGGATTCTCCTCCGGCACGGTCCAAAAGGCGAGGGCAAAGCTCAACACGAGCTTTCTTACCATTGTCTTTGCGAGACGTTTCGCGCCGTACAAACGGCCA
>JAFGHN010000295.1 GCA_016930115.1 Spirochaetales bacterium
ATAGCCGGTCCGGCGGTACTGTCGACATCGCTCCTGATTGCCGACGAGTACGGGATTATTCCAACCCTCATATCATTAGTCGCCAACATCTCGCTTGCGGCGCTGGTCTTCAGCACGTCGAAGTTCATCATACGGGCTCTCGGCGGGCCAGGTATCAAGGCGTTTTCAAAAATCACCAACCTGCTTCTCGCATCGATCGCTGTGATGATGGTACGGAAGGGAATTATCGAGCTGGTCGGACGTGTTTTATGACCGGAAGAGTGGGTCGCACCGCTGTGCCCGCGGTTCAGGCGCCGGCAGATTGTGCAGATTCACGGTACCAGCCATATTGGACGGCGGTATCCCGTATCGTGTCCCTGATGACCTGCATGATGGCCGACTTCAGTGTTACTTTGCCCGGAACTTACCGGAAAAAAACGGGGCAAGGCATTGAGCCTTGCCCCGCGTGTTCTTCCAATCACTACGTGTAGTCTTCAAAAAGAACTACACAGAAGTCCGCAATCCGTTAGAATCCCAGAGCTTTTTTCTCGGCCTGGTCGATCCACCAATACGGTGTCATTTCATGCGGGGTTCCGTCGCTTAAGCTGTACTCACCGTAGTAGTTCTTGAGGTATTTCCACCAGTAGATCTTGCTGACCGATTGAGCGAGAGGCAGGTACGCCGCTTCTCTCATCATGACTATCGACGCCTGTTTGATCAACGGAATCTGCTTGGCTTCGTCTATTTCGCGTTCTATCTTGGTGACGATCGCGTCAAACTCCGGGTTTGACATTCCAGTGAAGTTGTAGTACGCACCGGTCTTTCCTTCAGACGTGAGCACGATGACCGGGTTCGCGGCGTCAAGACCGCTGGGAACAAGCGCTCCGTTGTATTCCACGGCGTACATCTTCTGGGCGTGGGCGCTCGGCTCCATAACCACGATCTCCGCGTTAACGCCGATCTTAGCCCACTGCTCTTTGACAATGGAGGCGACATCCTGATCCAGGGCTACGCTTCTGCACAAAAGCTCGGTCTTGAAACCGTTCGGATAGCCTGCTTCCGCCAACATCTGTTTCGCCTTGGCAACGTCATACTTATACAAAGCGGCGACATCCGCGGGGAGTTCGCTGTCTTTGACAAAGAAATCGGGGTTTGTCGGGGGCTGGGGGTGGAACCTGATCGGTTTGCTGTCGCTCCGGAGGAGTTTGGCAAACTGCATCCTGTCGGTCCCGATGGCCATCGCCTGCCGAACTTTCACGTTGTCGAAAGGCGGCTTCTTTGTATTGAACCCTACACTCTGCCCGTTGCCGGGAGAAAAAGTGTAGCTCTTCAGATTCGGGCCGACACTTTCGTAGTTGTCCCACTGGCCGACCGCGGGTTGGAATATGATATCGACCTTCCCCGTGCGTACCGCGGACATCTTGGTCGCGTCATCGGGGATAATGGGCATTACAAACGTGTCGATAAAAGGCATCTGGTATTCCCTGCCGTCGACGACTATCGAGTCCCAATAATTGGGGTTTCTCGTCAACTTCATGTTTGAGCCGATGGTGTACGACTCGAACATCCAGGGTCCGGTACCTACCTGGTTCTTCCACAGTTGCGGGTTGTTGTTCTCGAGCTCCGGCGGGGAGTATACCGCGCGGTCTTCATCACCGATGTAATAGATAAACTGGCTGTTGTAATTCTCGAATTCGCACATCACTGTATATTTGTCGAGGGCGTAGGTGTCCTTGGCCAGTGTGCCGTTGAACCTGGTGCCCCAGGAAGCGTGCCAGAAAGTATTGATATCAAAGGCGATGTCGTCGGCTGTCAGTTCTCTCGCCGGCATCCAGGCCTGTTGTTCCTTGTTCGGCGCCCAGTAGACACCCTTCCGGACGAATATCTTGGCATACGTAGGAGTTATTTCCCAGCTTTCGAACAGCTGGCCTTTCGTGTATTTCCAAGGGATGTAATCGCTGAACTCGAACATGAACTCGCCGGTCCCCATGCCGCCGAACTTCCGGTAGTCGCCCAGCATGCCGTGTTCCTGGATGGCCGCGAGCCAGCCCTCGATTGCCTGGACCTGGCTGTCCTTTTGGGCCGGGCTGGGGGGATCACCGGAGCTTCTCTGGTGGAGCATGGTAAGCGTTCCACCGTATTGCGGTCCGGTAGTGGCCATCTGGGAGCCCGATGTGTCTTCAGCCTCCGGTGTGGCGAAGCTCAAAACCGCTGCCAGCGCGAAAGCCAGGGCAAGAGCAAAAAACTTTAACTTCATAATCCTTTTCCTCCATAAGTAAGGTACAAAATGTATGCGGGCTTTCCCGCAATCCATAGGTAGGCCTATGGTCGATCCTGGTTACATCACCTCCTTTAGCAGAACTTTGCTTTTCCTTCGGTTCACCTTACCTCTGCCCTTTTGTTGCTCACATATTTGCTTGAACGCCTGCCGTCACGCTTCGCTTGTTGGCCAGATCTCGTGCTGCATCACCTCGCGATGTCAATTCAAGAGGCTACAAGTACAAGTCCGGACCAGAGGATAATTCATGACACCTGTAGCAAATTGTATGCGATGAAACTGGATATGTCTAACTTTTTCTTTCGCAGGCTGCTGCCAATTCCTAACGCGGCCGGCGGGAAGGCGATTTCTCTCGAACCGAACGCGGGGAACAGATACGGAATTCCCATCCTGCCGCCCTTATTTGCGTTGTCAACAGCCTGTCAGGAAGACTATAAGGCCCGTCTTTGCCTTTTGACCCGGCGTCATTCTTGGTGTACCCTTGACAGGCGCCGGCTCACCAGGAGGAATGACATGGCAGGCTCTTCATCAGAAAACCGGATGCCGGCACACTTCAGGGAACTCGTAGAACGCGTGGAAGAAGCGGCGGCCGATCCTGTATATGCCCAACGAAAACTGATGTACACCCGGCACAACCGCCTCGAGAAGGTGGAAAAAGTTCCGGTGGGCGTGCACCTGCACAGAGGCTACCGGCTGGTGTGGCAGGAACTTATACCGCCGGAGACGATCATCTCCCACGATCCTCTTGAACGTGATATCGAACTGCAACTCAGGCAGAAGCTCTACAGACACGATCATATCCCCGATGACGAGGTGTTGCTGCCGACCGTGTGGATTGATCCGGTGCGGCCGAATGCGAGCG
>JAFGHN010000052.1 GCA_016930115.1 Spirochaetales bacterium
ATCACCGTCGGCTTACCCCAGAGGCCGCTTTCAGACGGGAAAGGCGGCCTGATGCGCGGTTGGCCTCGCTCGCCTTCTATCGAGTGGATCAGCGCGGTTTCCTCACCGCATACAAACGCGCCCGCGCCCAATCGGACTTCCAGGTCCATTGAAAATCCGCTTCCAAGAATGTTGTCACCCAGGAGATTGTTCTTGCGGCATTCGGCGATTGCATGTTCTATTCTTCTGATGGCGAGAGGGTATTCGGCGCGGATATACAAAAAGCCGCGCGAAGCGCCGATCGTATATCCGCCGATTATCATCCCTTCGATCACACTGAAAGGATCCGATTCGAGCATGCTGCGGTCCATAAACGCACCGGGGTCCCCCTCGTCCGCGTTACAGATTATGTACCGGGTTGTTTCCTCGTTCCTCCGCGCCGCAGCCCATTTCAATCCGGTGGGATATCCTCCGCCGCCCCTTCCCCTCAGCTTGGAGTCCGTGATTGTGTTCACTATCTGTTCCGGATCACCTTGGGCAAGCGCAGAGGACAACGCCTTGAAGCCGTTGTACCGCACGTACTCGTTGACGCTTTCCGGATCGATAACCCCCGCATTGCGAAGGGCAATCCGATTCTGACGGTTGAAAAACGCAACGTCCCCGTACAAATCAAAAAAAGGTTTGCTTGCGAAATCGGCGTGAGAAAGCAGCTTTTCCACGACATCGCCTCGAACCAGGTGTTCCTGAACAATGGTTCTGATGTCTTTTCGGTTTGATACGAAGTAGACGACATTCTCAGGGCGGACCATGACGCATACCGCCTCCGGGGCGGGCGACTTGCTGCAGAACCCCAGGCCGCTCGCCTTGGTCAATTGAACCTGTGTTTCCGGCAGCCCCGCGGCCTCGATCTCCTCAAGAAAGACCTTCTCGGTGTCCCCTTCAACACGGGCAAGGCATTTCCGCGCCGCACAGAGAATCACCTGCCGTTGTGACCGCTCGCCGCTTGCACCAAGCAACACATCTTCAACAAGAATGCCGGAGAGCACATCGCGGGTGAATATTTCGTGGGCGGTGTCGCGATTTACCCGCTGATATTTGACCGGCATCTGTCCCGGCCGCAGTATCCCCACTATCGGCTCCCGGCTGCACCTGCCGGTGCAGCCTACCCGGTGAAGCGCGATGTCTCTGCGGCCGGAGGCCTCGATGTTCCGTTCGAACTCACGCCACACCTCCGGCGCGCCGGCTGCATTCTCACAGGTCGCAGAGCCTACCTGGATGACAACGGAAATATTCCTGCCGTCTGCGGCAATCTGCCGGGACGCCCTGTCGACAAGATCCTGATATCGATTTTGCACTTCTGTATTCATTGTCTTTGCTGTCTCCATTGCTGGTAAGCCTCACAGCTGCCTTTGCCGCAAGTGAAGCTACTTATGGTAACTCAGATAAGTTCAACTTGGGCCGGCGTGAGGCCCTCAGCCCTTCAGGTATTGTTGTATCAGCTGCGTAAAATAATATATCTTCCCGTACATTGAACTGAGTGATTTGTCGATATTTCGGTCCGATGCTGTCTCGATCTCCCTCCAGTTCAGGATTATCTCGGGCGGCTGGGATTTATGATCGTTGAGAATCGCCTTGAGATATTTGGCGACAGCAACGAGATACTGCGCTGATTCTTTTACGATTTGCAGCGCCTCGCCGTTCACATCGGAAAGGTGTTGCTTGAGCACCCGGATCATGCCTTTGTCTTTTCCCGACTTGTGGAGCGCGTTTTGTATCACCGCGCCTTTCTCACCGTCTTCCGCCAAGGATTCGTCAAACGCCAGGAGCTGATCAGTCAGCTCGACGAGGCGGTGATAGGGCTCGGAAAGCTGCTGCGAAAGTGCCGCGGCCGCCCATTGCCCGCGGATGAGTAGAAGATCTATGGTGAATTTGATTTCGCCTTTCAGATAATCGAGCAAGAAAGCGCAGAGATAGTTGAGCGGCGCAACGTACACGTATCCTCCGAGCATCCTCTGCGAGAAGGACAGGTTGGCTTTCTCGGTATAATTTCGCAGCCTTGATACGGCGGCGGTGTCGAAGACTTTTTCGGCAAGTTCGTCTATCTGACTCTTGCGGCGCTCGTTTATCACTTTCTGGATTGTCATCTCGATCCGTGTTTTTAACTTGGCATGGTGATCTTCCACGATCTTGTGTTTGGGAAGCGTGCTCTTGGCCTTGTAATACGGATCGCCGTCGATATGGCGTACGATAAGCGTGAGAATTCCCGTCCTGCGCACATCCATGATAGACCGGGTCACTGTCTTCAACTGGGCCGGCGATATCACCTCCGTCCCCTTATATACCTGCAATATGCTGAGAACGGTCTGCCAGTCCTGCCGTTCGTCGACAAGCGGCAGTATCTCCATGAAGTCTTTCAGATCGTTGGAAACATATTCCCCGTTGATTTGCTCGAACCGGGGTTTGTACCTGAAATCTCCCTCGGCAATCCGCGAATCGAACTTCTTGATGAGAAAGTAATAATCGAAATGGATGATCTGCAGGAATACGTCGAGCAGGTTATAGGTCGCGTCTATCCTCGAAGTGAGCTGCGAATCAAAGCTCGAAAAAAAAGAAGCGATATACTCTTTGTACTCCGCGGCGAGATCTTTCGCCGGTATCTGTTGGGCACGCTGTTTGACGCTCTCCTCTTCAAACTTGCCGAGTATCTCTCTCTGTTTTTCACTCAAGAAATGCTCTATGACGATTGTCTTGAGCACACTGGAAGCTTCCGCGTGCTCCACCAGCACATGGGCGGATGCCACAGCTTTGTAAATGTCATAAAAAAAACGCGCGAGCGCCGGCAGCACTTCGCCTGTTTTCGGCCTGTAAAACTTGTACCGCTGCTTCTTTAGTATCTTTTCGATTTCTTTCAGGCGCCGTTTTTTTTCCCGTTCAGGATCAGCACTGCTTGCGAAGTAGTTCAGAAGCCGCGAGAAAAAGCCGGTGCTGTTTTCCGTACTACGGCCCTCGTTCTTTGGTTTTACGTTTTCAGAGCTGCTCGACGTCGCCATCCACGAAATATGGTAGGCGAAAACAGTTGGGGTGTCAATTCGGCGGATTGCCGCCGGCGCTAGACGGAAATATACTGGCGGTCCTTACCCATCGGCGATTTAATATAGTCCCCGTGCAACAGTTCCTTCCAGTTTTCTACCCACCAGGTGAGTATCGCCTGCATCTTCTCATAGGGTTTGTAGCGGGTGACGCAGTCCTGCGGGCGCTCGCCGACAACCTGAATATCTTCGCGTTCCATTTCCATGATCTGGCTCAGGTACCACAGATAGCCGACGGTCCGGTAATCGAAACCCATCAGCTCGCTGCCGATGATGTCGACAGCCAGCGCGTTGGTGCCGGCCAGGGCCACTCCCGACTTAACCGGCGTTCCCGCCACCGGGCCTTTGTTCTCCATACCAACCACGCCGTCTACAACCGCAAGCTCCGGCATGATGGTGTGAGCGAGCCGCGCGAGATAGAGGTTGATGGGTTTGGGATCGTGGGAGAACTTGTTCGGCTCGGGATCGTGCCAGGCCAGGGAATGGCGGTCCGGGTTATGGATGCTTGAAATGGCAATATTCTTGATGCTGAGCGTCACAATCGCCTGGAGGTGGGTCTTCATCCGCGCCACAGGCACCACGTAGGACTCGAAGAAGGTCTTGTTCACGCGTATGTCCACGGGTGTCAGGTCTGCGTCAAAGGCTTCAAAGACGATGTGGTCGTCCTTGTTCAAATCGCGCAGCTCGATACCGTATTCGTCCTGCAACGGAAGATAGCCGAAACGTTCGAAGGCGCCCATGGTATTGCCTTCCGGCCCCGCCGTTGCTTCACCTATGATGAGATTCTTGGCGCCCATCTCCTTCAGAAAATCAAGTACCGCCCGTACCGCGTCCACCGGTGTGGCCGCCAGTTCGATGGTATCCGATACCATGTTCGGCTTCACCAGGATGAGTTTGTCCTTTGGGATCTGCACGTCGCCAGACAGAAGATCAAGCGCCTTCCTGACGGCTTCGTAACTGCTTTTCCCTCGCGACAATCCTACCTTGGCCATGATCCCTCCCGTGCGCGATACCGTTTCCACGCGCTTCTGTGATCGATAGTACGCTGATCGTAGATTCTATGCGGAGGACGTGTCAACCGGCGGTCTCCCGTCCTTTATCCCTGATCCGTTTTCTTCTTGCGCCGGCGGTTCCGGGACATCTCGATGAATCCCAGGGCGATCACACCGCCGGTGGCCGCGCCGAACATATTCACAAAGAAATCGACGGTATCCGGTGTCCTTCCGGTATACCGCTGCAATACTTCAATCAGCCCGCCGTACATGGTGCATGAAAAGACGCAGATG
>JAFGHN010000296.1 GCA_016930115.1 Spirochaetales bacterium
CCGCCAGTTTGAGGATCGTCGTTTTTCCGGAGCCGTTAGGGCCTACAAGGCCCGTCCAGCCGCTCTCGATGGAGAAATCCAGATCGCTGAGAAGAGTGTCCGGCAGCGTGTCATAGGTAAAACTGACTTTCCTGAAGGTAACTTCGCTCGTAACCATCCTGCCAATCGATCAACAAACCGCATGCGGAAGAGGCCGCAAACAGGCGCCCACAGGATACTCTACTCTCGTTACCCCGCCGGAATCAACCGATACTAGAGTGTAGATGAGGGTGAGAGCGGCGCTCTGGCGCCGGTGTCCGGCCACTGCGCACCGGCGGCAGGCTGTATATTTCTCACCGATGTGATATAACTTAGAGGAACACGAAAAACGGTGAAATTGAGTGACGGATTTGCAGGTCTACTATGAAATAGAGGGCGGACGGCCGCTCAAGGGTGAAATAGCGATCTCAGGGGCGAAAAACGCAGCCACAAAACTGATTATCGCATCACTGCTCTCGAACGATATTTGCGTGATATCAAACGTGCCGCGCATCAGGGATGTCGAACAGACGCTGAATATCTGCGAAGCCCTCGGCTGTTCCTATCGCTGGACAGACGCCTCGACCGTCGAGATTGATTCCACAGGTTTGTCCGAGTATCGGATTCCCCTCAGGTACAGCGGCGCGATGCGCTCTTCGGTACTCTTTGTCGCGCCGATGCTGAAAAGACTGGGTAAGGCGGATCTGCAAACCATCGGCGGGTGTAATCTGGGCTTGAGACCCATCGATTTTCACATCGCGGGTCTGAAACGATTGAATGCAAGCGTGACCGAAGAAGACCATACGTTTCATTTCACCGCTGAGAGGCTTATCGGATCGATAGTTGAGCTCGACTATCCGAGTGTCGGCGCTACCGAGCAGCTCATCATCGCCGCCGTCGGCGCGGAAGGGCGTACGGTCATACGAAACGCCGCCATAGAGCCTGAAATCCAGAATCTGGTGGGCTTTTTGCAGTCAATGGGCGCCATCATCTACCAGGACGAGTACCGGACCTGGATCATAGACGGGGTGGAGAACTTTCACGGCTGCTCGTACTGGGTGATAAACGACCGGATAGAGGCGGCTTCCTTTGCCTGCCTCGCGGTGGCGACGAGAGGCGATATCTTCGTTCGCGGCGCCGAACAGGAACACATGATCACCTTCCTCAACATGTTCAGGAAAGCCGGCGGCGTTTTTGAGGTGGACCGATCGGGAATCCGGTTCAACTATGAGGATGAGCTCAAACCCGTCATCCTCGAGACGGATGTTCACCCGGGATTCATGACGGACTGGCAGCCCCCCTTTGTCACGATGCTCACCCAGGCGCAGGGGATTTCCATCGTCCATGAGACGGTGTACGAAAACCGGTTCGGGTATGTTCAGGCGCTTCTGAAAATGGATGCGAAGATCCAGTTGCACAAGAGCTGTCTTGGAAGAAAAAAATGCCGGTTCAGGGACCAGCATTTCGATCACAGCGCCATAGTGCAGGGGATCACCGCCCTGAAGGCTTGCGACATTGAAATTCCGGACCTTCGCGCCGGATTTGCCTATCTTATGGCCTCCTTCATCGCGGAGGGAACGAGCCGAATCAGCGGGATAGAGTACGTCAAACGCGGGTACAGTTTCATTCAGGAGAAACTCGCGGGTGTCGGAGGCTCAATCCTCGAGATCAGCCAGACGCCCGACACGGTGAATGCCTGACGAGTTACCGCCTGCGTGAGGGGACCGTCGGCAGAGGATCGATTTTTCGCGATCGCTTCAGAAGTTTTTGTTTCCCACCGTTAGTATATTGGTATGATGCGCTTCGTTGAGCTTATCGAAAAGAAAAAACATGCGGGGAAACTCTCAAGACAGGAGCTCGCGTATTTCATCAACGGATACGTCGCCGGAGAAATCCCTGACTACCAGGCATCGGCGCTTCTCATGGCTATCTGGTTAAATGGTATGGATCCTGAAGAGACTTATGAGCTCACCGTCGCCATGGCGGCTTCGGGAGACCAGATCGATCTTTCAGCAATTCCCGGAAGGAAAGTAGACAAGCACTCGACGGGCGGTGTGGCGGACACCACAACGCTGATCGTGGCGCCGCTGGTTGCGGCGTGCGGCGGCAAGGTTGCAAAGATGTCCGGGCGGGGACTCGGGCACACCGGGGGCACCCTCGATAAGCTCGAATCAATCCCGGGCTTCCGGGTAGACATCGGGATGAACGAATTTGTCGATATTGTGAAAAAATGCGGCCTTTCGGTCATCGGGCAAACGGGCTCGCTGGTCCCAGCCGACAAGAAACTGTACGCCCTGCGGGACGTGACGGGTACCATAGACAACCTCTCGCTTATCGCCTCGAGCATCATGAGCAAAAAGCTCGCCGCCGGGGCGGATGCGGTGGTTCTCGACGTGAAAACAGGCAGCGGCGCGTTTATGAGAGACGTGAAGGACGCGGAGGCTCTTGCCCGTGCGATGGTCGATATCGGAAAGAGGTCCGGGCGGCGAACCGTAGCTCTTGTCACCGATATGAGCCAGCCCCTCGGACGTGCGGTCGGAAACGCCATGGAAGTGAAAGAAGCCGTCGAAATCCTGAAAGGCGAGAGGGCGGGGGACCTCCTTGACGTCTCGTTGGCGCTGGCCGCGCGAATGGTCTGCATGGCAAAACCCGAGATAGAGTGTGAGCAGGCCGAGAAAGAGGTTCGCTCGGCGCTCTCATCAGGGAAAGGGCTCGAGCGGCTTGCCTGTATGATCGAAGCGCAGCGCGGAAACCCCAAGGTTCTCGAGAATGAGGGCCTGCTTCCCAAAGCGGCGCAAACCGTCACCGTCAAAGCGAAGACCGACGGTTTTATCTCCTGTATCGACACAAGAGAAATCGGTATATGCGCCCTGCTACTCGGCGCGGGCAGGCAAAAAAAGACGGATACCATCGACCCTGCCGTGGGCATCTGGATGGAGAAGCGTTTGGGGGACCCGGTGAAGACCGGGGAACCGTTGGCCGTTTTCCATGTGAATAATACCGGCGGGCTTGAAGAAGCAAAGATGCGGTTTCTTTCGGCAGTCAAAACGGCTCCTGGAAAGCCGAGGATACCCGCGCTGATCTACCGCGAGGTGACCTGACCCATGGATATCACGTTGCTCGTGATCGACAGCTTTGGGATAGGCGCGATGCCCGACGCCGCGGAATACGGTGACGCCGGCGCGAATACCGCGCTTCACATCTGCGAGCGGGTAGCCGGCGATAAATGGCCCAATTTGCAGAAGCTCGGCCTGGGGAACGCTTCAAAGATCCTCGGTCCCGATCTTCCCGGTTGTGAAGCTGTCGGTAATCCGCTTGCCTCCTACGGCGTTATGGCGGAACGTTCCCCCGGCAAGGATACTACCACCGGTCACTGGGAGCTCGCCGGTGTGGTGCTCGATAAGCCGTTCCCGACCTTTCCTCCTGAGTATCCGTCGTTCCCGGCGGTACTGACAGACGCCTTTCAGCGGCGGACGGGAAGGGGCGTTCTTGGTAATTACGCGGCGTCGGGCACGGTCATTATCCAGGATCTGGGTGATGAGCATCGAGCTACGGGAAAACCGATCGTGTATACCTCCAGCGATTCCGTATTCCAGATTGCCGCCCATGAGGAGGTCATTCCGGTAGAGGAGTTCTACAGGATATGTGAAATCGCCCGCGAGCTGTGCGACGACTACCGGATAGGCCGCGTGATCGCACGGCCCTTTACCGGAACTTCGGGAGCATACACCCGGACCGAACGCAGAAGAGACTTCAGCATGCCGCCTGTAGGACAAACCGTGCTGGACCTCCTCTTTGAGCAGGGAATTGAAACGATCGGCATCGGCAAGATCGGTGATATTTTCTGCGAGCGGGGCATCACAACCAGCCATCATGACAAGGGAAACACCGCCTGCCTTGAGCGGACACTCGGGGTGTTGAAACGGAAAGCTGTCCGCGACCGTTTCATCTTTGTGAACCTCGTCGATACCGATATGATCTACGGCCACAGGCGGGATGCCGCCGGGTATTCGAAAGCCGTCTCCCAGATCGACGCGGCGCTGCCGGGCATGATGGAAACGATGGACGATGACGACATACTGATACTATCCGCCGATCACGGGTGTGATCCGACCTTTGCCGGCACCGACCATACCCGGGAATATGTCCCGGTCCTCTGGTATGCTCCCGGCCGTGACCCGGCAGACCTCGGTATAAGGAAGCAGTTCTGCGATGTCGCCCGTTCGGTTTGCGAGGCTTTCCGATGCGAAAAGCATTCTAAAGGAGAGGCATTTTTCTGAATTGCGGAAGCCGGCAGGGAATATGGGTGTTGTTCCAGTGGCGCCCGGCGCCTGTGCGCTATGCCGCCTGTGCTGCGCCGTCTCACCTGGCAGGTTGTGACCTGTAAAAAGAAGCGTTTTGTTGTATAATTCGTGCGTGTCCAACCAAAACCGTCTGGGGGAAGGTATGATCAGTGTAAAGAAATGGGTTTTCATTCTCTTGCTGACCGGTATTGTCTCGGTAGGAGGGGCCTTCGCATTAGGAAACAAAGAAGTGCCTGAAGCCGAAGTGGAAACCTCCGGCACGCAATATATCTCGCCAAACGGAGACGGGATACAGGATGCGGCGACAATCGAATTTGAGGTAACCGTATACGTCAAGAGCGAAGAAGGGTACGTTCCTGAATATGGTATCAGCCTCGCGGACGCCGACGGGAAGGTTATCAGTCAAGTTGTGGAGCGTGAGAAATCGGATATCGGCTGGTTCATGCGTCTGTTCAGATCATTTAAGGCTTTCACGCTGAAGAAGTCTATTTCCTGGGACGGAAAGGATACAAACGGTAATGCCGTCCGCGACGGTACTTATACCGCCACTATGTGGGTCGTCGCAGCATCCAACCAGAGGACTGACCTTACACTTGATGATTTTGTCGTCGATAGCAGTATCCCGGCGGTCACCGTGACCAAGCCGGAGCCGCTCATTTTTTCTCCAAACGATGACGGCAGCCTGGATGATATCACCATTGCTCAGACCGGCGGGACGAGCGAGGATCTCTGGGAAGCAGAGATAGCAGACGCGTCGGGAAAAGCGGTAAAGAGATATTCCTGGTCAAGCTCGAGCCCGCAGACAATCGTTTGGGACGGGTTGGGCGATCGTGGGGAATTGGCTGCGGACGGTTTTTACAGCTACACCATTTTGGCAACCGACCGGGCGGGGAACTCCTTCTCCTATTCATTTGAAGGAATCGAGCTTGACACCACTGTCACCCCGGTCACCATCGGCGTTGATGAAAAATTCATCTCTCCGAACGGCGACGGTATCAAGGATTCGGTCACCATCGACATAGGCCAGGAGGTCCAGGCCGATATCGTCGAATGGCGGCTCGCGCTACACGATAAACGTGGGGAGGCGGTAAGGACCTACGGCGGCGCCTCCGCCCCGCCGGAAGAAATCGTGTTCGACGGTTACAATGATGCCGGGGCCGTTGTTCCCGGCGGCGAGTATCTCGCTGTGTACAGCCTGAAGTACAGGAACGGCAACAACCCTCAAGTCTCGGATAGTTTTGTGGTGGATATCGCGGATCCTGAGATTTCGGTTGCCATCGACACACGCTACATATCTCCAAACGGGGACGGCAGGAAGGATGAGGTCAATATCACCTTCAAGTCCAACGAGATCGTTACCTGGACCGGAGAGATAACCGATGCGTCCGGGAACGCCGTGGTTTCCACCGATTCGAGCCGGACCACCTCTCTCATCGTATGGCGCGGCACCACTCTCTCCGGGGCAAGTGCCGGTGAAGGCGACTATTTCTTGCAGGCGACCTTCACCGACAGGGCCGGAAATGCAACTACCATCGACAAGGAGAAAATCAACCTCGACGTCACACCACCAAAGGTAACCTTCGATATCGACAAGAATTATTTCTCTCCTGACGGAGATGGCCTGAAGGATACGATTATTGCCTCTTTCACATCGAACGAGCCCGTGCGCGGGCTTCTGACCATAAAGGATTCCGCGGGGAGAGATTCTGGGACTTTTGGCGGTTTCGGGAGAGCCTATCAGCCCATAGAAGGCACTTTCTCATATCAATGGAACGGCATTGCCGGTTCAGGGCTCTTTGTTCCCGACGGCCGGTATACCGTGGACAACGTGTATGAAGATCTCGCCGGAAACAGAACGACGCTCCCCGCCAAGAGTTTCACCATCGATACGAGACCGGCTAACGTCGCGCTCCGCGCGCCCAAAGGTTTTTCGCCGAACGGAGACGGTGTGAATGATGTATTGTCGGTCGCGGTTGATGCGAGTTTCTACGACTCGGTCGAAAGCTGGAAGGTATCGTTCGGTGAAGCCGGGGGCGGTGTGATGCAGGTAGCCGAGGGCGCGGGCTCGCTCCCTTCAATTCTCGAATGGAATGGCGGCATGCAATACGCTGCGGATGTGAAGGCGCCGGAAGGACGATACACCGCAAAACTGGATGTTGTTTACCGGAAGGGGAATGCGGTAAAAGCGGAAAGCACGCCGTTTTTCGTGGATGTCACGCCGCCGGCGGTGAATCTGCAGGCAACCGCCGATCCTTTCGCCAAGAAGAACGATACCTCCATGGAAGGTGATTTGTATATAACGATGCAGATTGAAGACGCCCATGAAGTCTCAAACTGGCTCCTCGACGTTTTGACGCCTGACAACGAAATCCTCAGAAGTTTCAGCGGCACAGGCGATCTGCAGGACCAGGTTATGTGGCAGGATGAACGGGAACGCGTAACGGGTGTGCCGATTTCTGAGCGTGTGATCCTGAAAGTCACCGTCGAAGACGAGGTAGGGAACAGGACCGATTTCGAACGGCCGGTGCCGCTTGATCTTCTTGTCGTATACAGAGACGGCAAGTATTACCTGCTCGTACCAAACGTTATCTTTGGAGCATATCAACATGCGCTCGATTCGAGGGGTCCCGAAATGTACTCGCGTAACCTCGCTTCGATCGACCGGGTAAAGAAAATCTTTGACAAGTACACCGCTTATGATCTTCACCTCGAAGGTCACGCCCTGAACATTTACCGCGGTGATCGGGTGAAAGAAGCCGAGGAGGAGAAGGTCCTCGTACCGCTCACCGAACGCAGGGCTGGCACGGTTGAGAACGCTCTCATCGAAGCCGGTATGGACCCGGATCGCATCGAGAAAAGCTGGTACGGCGGGAAGTTCCCGATCGTAGATGTGCATGACACTGAAGCACGTTGGAAGAACCGCCGTGTAGAGTTCATCATGGTGGAAGGAGACAAGGAATAACCGCGCCCGAAATGTGGTAGCCCGCAACGGCGGCGGGCAGCGGCGCTTTACTCGATATGCGTGCGGTAGGACGCCACTGTTACCGAGTTGTCGAACACCTCGTAGACCATGTGATCCTGGATACTCGTCCGGCGGTACCAGACTTCACCGGTGAGTCCCTGGAGCTTTGCGGGTTTGCCCGGTCCTGAAAAGGGGTCTTTCCGCAAAGCGAGGCTCAAACGGTAACAGTTGAGGTATGCCGCACGGTCGTGGGCACGAAAATGATCGAGATCGGCCTGCGCCTGTTTACTTATGTTTATCGTCCATGACATCGGTGAATACATCCTTTATGTCACTTGAACCCTTCCCGGCGGGCTCCGGAAATGCAGATCGTCCTTCAAAAAGGCTGTTAAGAGTGGCGCGATCCTTCAATACCGTGATTGACTCCTGGAGCCTTTGAAAATCCTCGGCCGCGAGGATGACGATGTCCCCCCGCGAAGGTCCGATGATGCGCAGCGGCTCATGATCGGACAGCACGCGATTGTGAAACGTTGATAGATTGCTGCGATACTCGCTTATTCGCGCGGTAATCATAGGATCCTCCTCAAGGCTGCGCAGACGGGACAATAGTAGCTTAGTACGACCTTTGGCGGATTGCAACCTGTGCTGCGCGTATGACGCGAGCGCCGGCTTCTCGCTTGTTGACAGCGGTTACCATTCTTTATAGTATGCCTTACTCCGGTGAATTTGAGCTGTACTTCTCTGTTTTGCATCCGTTCGCCGGTTCGGGCCCATAGCTCAGTTGGTTAGAGCGGCTGACTCATAATCAGTAGGTCCCAGGTTCAAGTCCTGGTGGGCCCAAAAAGAAACCTCCCATCAGGGAGGTTTCTTTTTGGGGGATCCGGCAGGACTTGAAGGGAGTGAGCGGCGCGAGCGAATAGCGAGCGCAAAACGTACAGGAAGTACGTTTTAGCGAAGGAGGGTGGGGTGAGATGAGGCGCCTGGATGGCGACGAAATCGAACCCAAGTCCTGGTGGGCCCA
>JAFGHN010000053.1 GCA_016930115.1 Spirochaetales bacterium
ACCTTTCCCTTCGACGTCCTGGGCCTTCGGCTGGAAACAGGGTTCGATACGGAGACTTCACTTGCGGTTATCGCCGTCCAGAACACCAATCGGGCAGAGGCGGGGAATCTTCTCGACAGGCTTCAGATGTTATCCGACGTGCCCGCAAGCTATCAGCTCCAGAGAGTGACGACGGAGGCAACCTCCCGTGTAGAGCACTTCGCGGGTGTGCTTGACCTCATGGCGCTCATAAACGAGCAGAAACGGTTTCTCGCTACGCTCATGACCTTCTGCAACGAGCTCGCTTTCAGACAGAATTGCGAACGCGTGAGCATCGGTTGGATGGAGAATTCATACATACGCCTCAGGGCTATCAGCCATGTGGATAGATTCGACAAGAAATCAGAAGCGGTGCAACGTCTAGAGCAAACCATGGAAGAGGCTTTCGATCAGAATGCAGAGATTGTATACCCCAATATCCATTCCGGCGTTGTGTACAGGGAGCACCAGAATTACTCGCGAACGTACGACGTGACGAACGTATGTTCTGTGCCGATCCGTGTGGATGACAAACCTGTGGCGGTGGCAACTTTTGAACGAAACTCAGAGCCGTTCACGGAGCTCGAGCTCCGGCTTCTCCGGCTCGCGTGTGATCAGACGGCCAGGCGTCTCTCGGATCTAAGAATGAAAGACAGGTGGATCGGTGCGCGGATCGCACGAGGAATAAGGGACGGATTGGGTAAGATTGTCGGATATGAACACACCTGGGCGAAGGTGATCGGTGTGGGAGTCGCGGCGGCCATCGGCCTGCTCATTTTTTCCGATATGGAATACCGGGTGAAAGCCCCGGTGATACTCAGGACGGACGATGTCGCCTATATTACGGCACCCTTCGCCGGTCATATCGATCAGGTGAACGTAAGAGTCGGCGACGAGGTTTCAATGGGAGACGAGCTGCTGAATCTTGACGATAAGAATTTGCATCTGCAGCGGGCAGCCCTGACTGCCGAACAGAGCCAGTATACACGAGAATATGAAAAAGCAAGGGCGCAAAACGAACTTGCTGAAATGCGGATAAACCAGGCGCGGCGAGACCAGGCAGCTGCCCGACTCGCCTTGTTGGATTATCACCTGAGCCAGTCGGTTCTACTTGCGCCGTTCGACGGCATCATCGTAGAAGGCGATTTGCGCGAACGTCTCGGTGCGCCGGTGGAACAGGGGGAGATGCTTTTTAAGCTCGCCCGGGTCGACAAGCTTTATGCCGAACTCGAGATTGATGAGGCCGATATTCATGAAATATCGATTTCACAAGCAGCCCAAATGGCGCTTGCCGCCAGTCCGCAGCTAAACTTTCCCATGACCGTATTTCGTATAGAGCCGGTAGCCGAGGCGAAAGAAAAAGGGAATGTCTTCATCATACACTGCTCATTCCCGGAAGGTGTTAAAGACTGGTGGCGCCCCGGCATGACCGGCGTAGCGAAAATCTCGGCCGGAAAACGAGGCATCCTCTGGGTATTGACCCACCGGACGATAGATTTTTTTAGCATGAGGCTCTGGTGGTAACGGAAGAATATGGCTGAACAAAGTAGCCTCTTTCACGAATCCTGGTACCGTATCGCCGACCAGCGCATAAGCCTCCGTGCAAGTGTGAAAGTGCGAAGGCAGCTGTTTCGCGGATCGAGGTGGTACGTCCTGAACGATCCGTTCAATAACCAATTCTACCGTCTCAGACCGGAAGCGTACAGCTTCGTGTCTCGATTAACCACATCGCGCACCGTCGAATCAGTATGGAAAGAGACTATTGAAATGGATCCGGAGAACGCACCGGGGCAGGAAGAGGTCATCCATCTTCTCGCGCAGCTGTATCACGCAAATCTACTCCACTACGATCTACCTCCGGACAGCACAAAGCTCTTTGAAAGATACAACGAATTCAAGCAGCGGACGACGAAGTCCGCTTTGATGAATATTATGTTCTTTCGAATTCCGCTGTTCGATCCAGATGCGTTGCTCAAGCGACTCTTGCCGATCATAAAAATAATCATTAGCCCCTTTGGCGCCATAGTCTGGCTCGTGGTGGTGGGGATCGCAGTGAAAATGGCCATCGACAATGCTCCAGCGTTAGGAGAGCAGAGTCAGGGGATTCTCGCTTCGACGAACATTGCGCTTCTTTACCTATCCCTTATCATCATAAAAGCCCTCCACGAGCTCGGTCATGCCTTTGCCGTCCGCCGGTTTGGCGGTGAAGTACATACCATGGGTGTTATGTTTCTCATATTCAATCCGCTGCCGTACATGGACGCGACCGCCGCCTGGGCGTTCCGCAGCAAATGGAAAAGGGTTTACGTGGGCGCTGCGGGCATGATTACGGAGCTCTTTGTAGCCGCTTGCGCAACCTTCGTGTGGGCGAACACCGGTCCTGGTATTCTGCACTCCCTCGCGTACAACATGATGTTTATCGCATCGGTCTCCACGGTGCTGTTCAACATTAATCCGTTGCTACGCTTCGACGGATATTACATTCTCTCAGACCTGATTGATGTCCCAAACCTTCACACGCAGGCTAATCAACACCTCAGGCATCTGGTAGAACGGTATGCATTCGGGTACAAAAGGTCGACCAGTCCCACAGCCACGCTGAAAGAATCCTATTGGGTAACGGTTTTTGGCATCTTGAGCGGTATCTACAGGGTATTCGTTTTTACTTCGATCCTGCTTTTTCTAGCCGACCGGCTACTGATCGCGGGCATCATTATGGCCGTCATCTGTGTTATTTCTTGGATTTTCGTTCCGATTACCAAGCTGATCCGCTACCTGGCAAGCAATCCCAGGCTCGATCGACACCGGTTACGCGCCTCCCTTGTGTGCCTCACCTTCGTCGCCGGTCTGGTATGCTTGCTCTACCTCATACCCTTCCGTAACAGCTTCAAGTCCCCCGGCGTTCTGGAAGCAACGGAACATGCGTTTGTGGTCAATTCTGTGCCGGGTCACGTTGAGGAAATTTTGGTCGAATCCGGCGCCCGTGTGAACAGTGGAGATACGCTCCTCCTTTTGAGAAACAGAGAGCTCGATTTCGAATATGACGAGATTCGTGCCAGTAACGCCGAGATACTGTCCATGAGACAGCGCGCCCTCCTGGAAAGCCAGGCTGACTTAAAGCCTCTCGAAAGCCTGCTTTCCGCGATACAGACCCGACTGGACAGAGTATCGGAGGATCGTGAGTTATTGACCGTCCGTGCGCCGATAAGCGGCGTCTGGATCGCACCAACGACAAAAGATCTCGTAGGCGCGTGGTTGCGCCGGGGAACACCCCTCGGTCAGATAGTCAACGACGCAGAGTTCGCCCTCGTGTCGGTGGTTTCTCAGAAGGACACTTCCTGGCTTTTCTCAAACGAAATACTCTCCTCATCGATAAAACTTGCCGGCCAGGCGCATGAAACCTTGGCCGTGCTTGATTACAAGATCATCCCGGCGGAGCAGGTTTCATTGCCTTCTGCGGCGTTAGGTTTCGGCGCGGGAGGGGGACTCGCGATTGACGTAACCGATCGAAGCGGCCTCAGTGCTTCCGAGCCGTTTTACGAGGTGCGCCTGCGTGTATCTTCAGATTCAACGGTTCCGCTACTGCACGGCAGATCGGGCAGAGTCCGTTTCAGGCTCCCGGATGAGCCTCTCTTGGCGCAGTGGTATAGAAAACTCAGACAACTTCTGCAAGACAGGTATCAGCTGTAATGCACACATTGGCCAACGATTATCAGCGCTCACGAATACGGGTTCCGGCCCCGCTCCTTACCGGGATAGACGCAAAACTACATTCATTTATCGGATCCTACTCGAAGGGCGGTTACAATATTGTGATGCGGCTTATGCAGGAGGCGCATGACATAGATGCCATGGGTGCGAAATTTCGAGATGTATCCGAGGCTGAGCTCCATCGGCGGGTGGATGATCTGCGCGATACGATAAAAAGGAGAAAAAAGGGCTACGATGCACACATAGGAGAAGCTTTCGCCGTGATCCGGGAGATCGCGGATCGCAAGCTGGGCTTACGGGCATATATTTCGCAGATAGCCGGTGCGTTAGCGCTTCACCGTGGCTATGTAGCGGAAATGGCGGTAGGTGAAGGAAAGACCCTTACCGCTGCTATGACGGCGGTGCTTAGAGGGTGGATAGGCCTGCCCTGCCATATCATTACAGTTAACGACTACCTGGCCGGCCGCGACGCCAGGTGGATGAAGGCGCTCTACGCAGCCTGCCGGGTGTCCGTTGGTACCGTGCTCGGCGAGATGGATCCCGAGCAACGGAGAGAGGGGCATCATTGCGACGTCACTTACACGACAAGCAAGGAAATCGTTGCGGATTTCCTGAGAGACCGGCTTTGGCTGGGCAGACTGCAGAAGCCAGAGCGCCGACAGATAACGTGGCTGCTCGGCCGGAACGCGGAAGTAGAGCGGGGCCTGGTGATGCGTGGGATACACACCGCCATCGTCGATGAAGCCGACAACATACTCATAGACGAAGCGGTTACCCCGCTTATTATTTCAAAGGCCGTTCCTAACGACGCCTTTGTCGAGGCTTGCAGGTACGCCCGTGACATCGCCGATTCTATGAGGTCTCCGGTGGACTACCGGGTGAACCGCAAATACAAGGACGTCGAATTATCACCGGCGTCAAAAGAGATGATCGCCCAAAAGGTAAGCCAATACACGGGCAGGTTCCGCGGAACGGGCGGGTACCTCGAGCTGGTACAGCAGGCTTTGAACGCCCGGGAGTTTTTCCAAAAAGATGAGCAGTACGTCGTACAGGATGACAAAGTGGTCATTGTCGATGAGTTTACGGGCCGACAAATGCCTCAGCGCACCTGGAGGGCAGGCATACACCAGTTTGTGGAGGCCAACGAGGGGATCGAGATGACCTCCCCTACCGAGACCCTTGCCCGTCTGAGCTTTCAGCGGTTTTTCAGATTTTTCGACCAGCTGTCGGGGATGTCAGGCACGGCAAAGGAATCGGCGCAGGAATTGTGGGATATTTATGAGCTCCCGGTACTGGAAATACCGGAAAACAGACCGTGTATCCGCCGGATCTACCGGCCCTGTGCGTTCCCCGACCAGGAGTCCAAATGGCGCGCTATCGTGGCCGAGATTCAACAGATGCACGCTGAAGGCAGGCCGCTATTAGTGGGAACGAGAAGCGTCAAGAGCAGCGAAAACCTCGCCAGACTTCTTTCAGAAGTTAAGTTGTCCTACCAGTTGCTGAATGCGGTGAGACACGCCGAAGAGGCAACCATCGTCGCCATGGCCGGTCAACGCGGTTCGATTACTATCGCCACCAACATGGCGGGCAGAGGCACCGATATCCGCCCTGGAAAGGGCGTAGCCGAATTAGGAGGGCTTCACGTCATAGCGACAGAGTGTCACGAATCGAAACGTATCGACCGTCAGTTATTCGGCCGGAGCGGGCGTCAGGGCGACCCTGGCAGTGCTCAACTTTTTATCAGTATGGAAGATGCGCTGATAAAACGGTACGTCCCAATATCCGTCCGCACTGCGGTCAAGCGGCAACTGGCAATGAGGTTGCCCGGAGCCCGGCGCGCGGCAATGGCTGTAACCCGCATGGCGCAAGAGACCGCCCAGCGGGTGGCCTACAAACAACGCCGATCGGTACTGCGTATGGATACATGGCTTGAAGACTCGTTGTCATTTGCGTATAAGGAGATAGTATGATGCAGCGGTTCTCGCCGGGGTACGGTGGAAATCGCTTGACTTCGCACGGCTTAGATATATACTGACAAAAAATGATGTTGGAGTAACCGGTTCCATTTGAGAGGTATTATGAAAAGTCGTTCCATCTCGATGTTTCTATTGCTGTTGTTATCTCCGGTATTCTGTCTTTTCCCTCAAGATTCCGGCTCGATGTACAACGATGAAATACCAATACCAGAGATAGACCTTGTGGTTGGACCGCGTGTGGGGCTGACCGGGATCATCATGGATTTTGAACAATTCAACACCGAAATGCAGGTGGGATTCCCCAGGGACGTAGATTATATTCCGATTTTCACTGAGTTCGGATTTTCCGCGAAGCAGGTCGTCGGGATGGGAGACTCTGGAAGGAACCTTATAATAGAAGAATTGGTTTTGTTAGCCGGACTGGACCAGAGTTTTGCGATACCGGCTATCAGGTTCTTGCTTGGTATCGAAGGGCGTTTGGGCTCGGAAATCAAGGTCGGCCCCTACCTGGTTTTCACGGACAACAGCGGCAAAGTGGGGATACAAGCTTCCTTTGTCTATTCGCTCGGATGGACAATCAGTTCCAGGGGCATGATCATCCCTATCGATATCTCCTTCGTGCCGCAGCCCAGTTACTGGCAGCCCCGCATTACGATCACCACGGGGTTGAGCTTCAGAGTGCCGGAATAACTGCACCAATCGCTGTGATCACCGGGGGAAACTGTTACAGGAGGAGTAACGGATCCTCAAGCAATCCGACGATCCTTTTCAGGAATCCGACCGCTTCCGCACCCTGGATGATCCTGTGGTCGTAGGTCAAGGTGAGAAACATCTGTTTGCGCGCCACGATTTTACCGTCAATTACGGCAGGCTCTTCGTTGATGCTGCAGGTTCCCAGGATCGCGCTCTGCGGAGGGTTTATCATCGGCGTGTTCAGATAGGCGCCCAAAGGCCCCGCATTGGTTATGGTGAAAGTCCCGTCGCGGAAGTCTTCCCGGTTGAGCTTGTCACCGGCGGCGCGGGCCACTAGCTCATTCGTCTTGACGGCCAGTTCCTTTAAACCGAGATTCACCACGTCGTGGAGCACCGGCACCAGCAGCCCCCGCTGTGAATCGACGGCTATGCCGATGTTAATCGCTTTTCTGACGCGTATGACTCCG
>JAFGHN010000054.1 GCA_016930115.1 Spirochaetales bacterium
AACCTCGAGCTCACCGCCGGCGGGCTCAATCACTTCAGCGTTCTGCTTGAAGCGAGGTACCGGGATTCCGGGAAAGACGCCTATCCCGATATTCTGGAAAAAGCCCCGGGTTTTTTCGAAAAGGCGCCGGGCTATTCCGATATCCTGCGGGAGCGCAAGAAAAACCCCAAGCTCACCTTTGAGGAAAGCACGGAACAGCGCGCGGCCCTGAAAAACATGGTGAGTGAAAAACCCTGGGCCGACAGGGGGCTGTTCCGCCGTATCCTCGAGGACTTCGAGCTTCTCCCTATCACCGTTGACAGCCACTTCGGCGAGTATATCGGCTGGGCCCACGACGTCGCCGATCACAAAGGCATCCTCGATTTTCTCGAGCTGTATCAGGACATCCTCACAACGTCCACCCACACCATCGAGATGAGGTTACGGGAGCGTATCGTCCCGATCATCGAAGGCATCGTCACCGGCTCGGGCTACAGGGAGGAAGCGGTGAACCTTCCCAACGACGGTCTGGTCGAAGAGCTTCCGGGGTTCGTTGCCGTCGAAGTGCCCTGCCGCGTCGACTCCGCCGGCATCCACGGAGAGAAGCTCCCGACGCTCCCGAAAGGCTACGCGGCGCTTTTACGCAACTATACCGGTGTGTACGATCTCACCGCTGAAGCGGTTCTCACCAAGAGCAGGAAGGCGGTGGTACAGGCCCTCCTGGTCAACCCGGTGGTCAGCAAGGCGGACGGCGTGCGGGAGCTCGTGGACCTGATGATAGACAAGCAGTCTGCATGGCTCGGGTATCTCTAGCGTCCGGGTATTCCTCATCCGGCTGACAGCCGGTCCCGCAGTTTCAGCATCAGAGACGCAATTCCGGGATACGCGACTGCGGCGAGCGCCTCGTCGTAGCCGAACCATTGTCTGCCTCGCATGTCCATCTCGGGCCATACTTCTTCCTGCCGCTCGACTTTTAGGGCGAACAACTCGATCCGATTGTTCCTGTTGCCGTTCTCTTCCTCGTAGATGCCGACGGCCTTCTTGTCGAGAATCCCGATGACGCCCGCCTCTTCCCACGCCTCCGCCGTTGCGACCTCATAAAGATCAGAGCCGGCATCCCAGATACCCTTGGGCACTATCCATCTACGCCGGACACGGGAGGTAATGCAGAGAACCTGCAGGTCGCCGTTTGCGTACTTGTAGGGAATCGCACCGGCGTGGGTGATCAGGCGGGTTTTATCGTCCGGTGACGTGAAAATGGTCTTTATCAAATCGGCAGGGAAACCGTGGCGGGCAAGATACTGATTGGTGAGCTCGGGGATACCCGTTATCTCGGTGCCGAGCCAGTCGGGCATCCGGATGCCGCGAAAATCGGCGCCGGGAGGAAGTTCCACTTCGGCGACGAAGAGCCCAGCGAGCTCATCCCCGTACTCGTCGATCTCGATGACGGTACCGTTTTCAACAATACGGTACCGTTTCTTCGTCACTCTCGCACCGGCGGTGAAAGGCCAGAAAGACTCAAAGTCGTTCCGGTCAATCTGAATCTCCTCCTCGCGACGTACCATGCCCCGGCCTTTTTTCATCGTAAGATAACTCTGCTTTCCCGCCAGACGAATCCGCACCTCGGTTTCCGCCGATTCACACGAGACGTACCCTTGCCGGAAGCTAACGCCTTGTTCTTTCCGCAGCCGGGCGGGCAGCTTGTGCAGGAGAAACTTTCGCTCGATCTCTAATCCACCCGCGGCGCTCATGATGCCACAGCTCCCCAAAGTCTGTCTTTTATCTGTTCCCAGAGTTCTGCGTAGGCGCGGGCGCCTTTGCTTCGTCGGGATACGGCACACAACGGTTTTCGTGCAAGACTGGATTTTTCTATCTCCGATGAGAAGGGGATGGATGCTTCCAGAATCCGTGGATCTTCTTGTCGAAGTGTTTCAATTGTAGAGAGGTGAAGTTTCTTCCTTCCGTCGACCATCGAGAAGAAAGGAAGGAGAATCGAGCTGTCCAGTCCCTTGTCCTTGAAAAACGAATAGACGACTTTCTTCGTTTCGATCGACAGGACGGTCGGGATAATCGGCATAAGCACGATATCACAGGCACGGAAAATGTTTTCGGCTTCTAGTGCAATCCCCGGCGGGCAGTCGATGAACAAAAAATCGTAGTCGCCTACGAATTTATCAAACACCTTGCCGTACCGGCGTTTCGGGTGTTTTTGCCTCCTGAGGAATTTGTTCAGGTTTCTGAAAGAGATGTGCGCCGGCAGGATATCGAGGTAGGGAAAGTCGCTTTCCCGGATGCTCTCTTCGAGGGCGTTGCCGCCTTGAATGACCGCTCGCGCCTTGAGTTTTCTAGGAGGGCGGACTCTGAAGCAATAAGACGCAGAGCCCTGCGGATCCATGTCGAAAAGCAGGGTGGGGCGCACTTCAGATGCACAGAGGTACGCGAGGTTGACGGCCGCCGTGGTTTTCCCCACGCCGCCTTTCAGATTATAGAGTGCTATGGTGTGCACGGTTGGTCCTCCTCGCTGTTACCTGAGTTCAATTATTCTCCCGGCGACGTCTTGGTCAAAAAAACGGTTGAACGCTTGACAAGTCTGCTCTCTCAATCTCTGCTGTCTTGCATACAGCGATGTCATCAGCCCGCCTAGTGCGGCCTGGACACCCGGGTTGCGGATAAGCTCCTGCGAATTGAGTGTTTCCTGCAGCCATGCCTGCTGAATGTTCATGTCGTTGAACTCTCCCAGCACATCCTGAAGTGTTCTCAAACGCGACAGTACATCATCAACAACCGGCTCGCCGACCGTGGCCATAAAAAACTCGATACAGTACCTGAGTTTCTTACATTCGATGCGCAAGGCGTGCAGATCCTTGTCGGAAGTATGTGCCGAAATCCGGGCCGCCGACTTGCAAATTTTTTTGTACCCGCGGGCGATAAGTTGTCTGCCCACTAACGCGGAGTCCGCGTCGGCGCCGGCCGAAAACAAATCACCTGTTTTCAGATGTTTTTTCCATGAAGCAAATCTCCTGCCATATTCTCTTCCTGCCAGGTAGGTAGAGAGGTTCACCTGTTCCGCCGTCCTCTTTGTCCGCGTTTCGTCATAAAACGCCTCGAGGTAGAAGTTAAGCGCCGGCGGGAGTAGGTCATGAAAAAGCGGAAACTCGAGGAGGTAGACGTCCAGGTCTCTCATGGGAGTTGTTCGCCTGCCGCATTCGCGAAGGAACTTCCGGTGAGTTGAGATTGTATCTTTCTTGAGCAAATCCTTGAGCAATGAAAGAAGCGCCCGGGATTTTCGTATAGAGATGCGGTAGTCGTGGAGGAACTCCGAGTCGATGTCCGCCATAATTCCCGGGATGCATCCCTCCATGATCTCCGCGAATTGCAGCAAGATCCGGCATGAAGCATCGCGGAGTGGTAGGCCGCATTCGAGCCCGAGCGCTTTATGAGAGAGAAACCCGCGGGGGTTGTCCTCTTCTCCCTCCAGCAGGAGCGAGATTGGATCGGCGGTTTCGCCGGCTGCTCCGCGCGCGAATTTCTCGACGTCCTCCGTTTCCCGGTCGTAGCCCTTCAAAGGATGGAATACGATACCTGCGGTCTTCAGCTTTCTGTGCCGGTGAATTGAGAGCTCGAGAACTTCCGCGCAGCAGATTATTTTCTCATCCGCGTTCCGGACGGCATACACGTCCGCCCGCTGTTCCGCCTCAAAGCGGCGGGAAAGCGAGCGCGGATAGATGATTTTCTTCAATTTCTGCACCGCCGGCCCGTCACCCATCGAAAGAGGATCTTCTCCACGGGTATCGCCTTCCTGCGAGTCTTCGACGGACCAGGTATGCAACGAGCGAAGCGTCAGATTCCGCGGGCCGAGAACGGCGGCAACACCTGAGTTCCAGAGCCGCCAATCGTGGGTGTCGAAGATAAGACATCTTTCAGTTTTTACGCTTGTTTCCCTTTCTAGTAAACAGTCGGGCGGAATGAGATGTAAAGGTGATATGGTGTCTGCAAAGAACAATCCGGCCATCGTGCAACTATAGAGCTTAAAGATAGCATAATGCACGCCGTGAATGATATCCTGCTCCTGAGGAGGAAGGGAAAACTAACGATAAATTAACAAATATCGTTTAGGTTGAACCCGAAAATGGCGATGAGAAAAAAAAACGGAATGCGGATTGGTGTTCTTACAGCAGGCGGTGATTGTCCGGGAATAAACGCCGCAATCCGCGGCGTAGGTAAGTCCGCGATACTTGAGCACGGGATGAGGGTCTTTGGATTCTCTTCAGGATTCCTCGGGTTGATCGAAAGCGACTATCGCGAGCTTGTCGAGGATGATCTTTCGGGAATCCTCACCCTCGGAGGCACCATTCTCGGCGCTTCAAGGGAGAAACCGTTCGAAAGCTCAGGCATTACCGAGTATATACGCAGCAAACCCGAGCAAATCAAACAGACCTACAGGGACCTCCGCCTTGACGCCCTCGTCTGCATCGGTGGTAACGGAACGATGAAAACCGCCTGCAAGCTTGCGGACGAGGGGCTGGGCATTATCGGGTTACCGAAAACGATCGACAACGACGTGTGGGGGACCGACCAGACCTTCGGTTTTGATTCCGCGGTAGGTATCGCCGCCGAGGCCATCGATCGTATTCATACCACCGCAAATTCACACAGGCGCATCATGGTCGTAGAAGTGATGGGTCATCACGCCGGCTGGCTGGCGCTCTATTCGGGGGTAGCCGGCGGCGGGGACATGATACTTATTCCCGAAATAAAGTACAATGAAGAAGTAATCGAAGAGTATCTGAAACGACGCACCGCCGCCGGAAAGCCTTACACCATCATCATCGTCGCCGAAGGCGTAAAAATACCGAAACTGAAGTCCAGTGCCGGGCGGTATGTAGCGAGACTGGCGGCCAAGGCGACCGGACTTGAGGCAAGGGAAACGATATTGGGATATATACAGCGAGGCGGGTCTCCTTCACCGATGGACAGAATTCTCGCCACGAGACTCGGGGCCTATGCCGCGGAGCTCATCAGCAAGAAACAATTCGGACAGATGGCGGCGCTCAAGAACGGCAGTATTGAGGCGATACCGCTGAAAGAGGTTGCCGGAAAGATCAAGTTGGTACCCGTCGACCATAGCCTTATCGCCCGCGCCCGGTCCATCGATACGAATTTTGGAGACAAAGTGTGAGTGAAAGGAACGGTATTTGAACATGGCCGCTCATTCGGCAAATTCGAGATATATAAACAAAGAGATAAGCTGGCTTTCGTTCAACGAACGCGTGCTCCAGGAGGCCGCCGATAAAAGCGTTCCGCTTGGTGATCGGATCAGGTTCATGGGCATATATTCGAACAATCTCGACGAGTTTTTCAGGACACGGGTAGCCAATCTCAAGCACCTTTCGATGTTGGAGAGCAAAACCGAGGAACCGGTAATGGGCGATCCGGCCAAAGCCCTCCAGATCGTCTACGACATAGTGCTCGCACAGAGCGGGAAGTTCGAAAAGTACTTCGAGCAGTTGCGCGAAGAGCTGAAAGAACACGGTGTGTTTTTTGTCGAGCACACGGATCTCAATGGAGATCAGCGGGATTTTGTGTCCAGGTACTTCCATAACCAGGTACGTCCACGGGTATTCCCCATGATTCTGGACAGACGGTATAAAATGCCGTTTATAAAAGATCGCGCTCTCTACCTGGCAGTCAGGCTCAAGTGCGAAGGAAAGTCCCCTCGCTTCAGCATCATAGAAGTCCCTACAAGAATTCTGCCGCGGTTTCTCCTCATTCCCGGAGAATCAAATCGCCGGTGTGTGATGTTCATTGACGACGTGCTCCGTTTTGGGTTCCCGAGCCTGTTCAGGATGCTCCGGTTCGATAGCTACGAAGCCTATGCGGTCAAGGTTACACGAGACGCGGAGCTCGCCTTGGAGGACGATCTTTCGGTAAGCTACATGAATAAAATCAGTACCAGCCTGGAAAAACGTTCAAGAGGCGAGCCGATCAGGTTTGTGTATGACCGTAGCATGCCGTCCGAGATGCTCGATTTTTTTGTGAAAAAACTTCGGTTGAAAGACAGCGACATACTCGTTCCCGGAGGCAGGTACCATTATTTCCGGGATTTTATGTCCTTCGACAAGGTGCTCGACCTTCCTCATGTAAACAGGCCGCCTGCTATCCAGGAAAAAGCGCTTTCGAGACAGCGGAGAATTCTCAGGGTGATCGCCGAACAGGACGTGTTTCTCCATTTCCCCTATCAATCGTTCAACTACGTATTGGACCTGCTCAGGGAGGCGTCTATCGATCCGCGGGTTGAGAGCATAAAAATCACGCTCTACCGGTTGGCGGAGAACTCGAGCGTGATAAATGCACTTATCAACGCGATGCGGAACCGGAAAAAGGTAACGGTCATCCTCGAGCTCCAGGCGAGTTTCGACGAGAAGAGCAATATCTATTGGGCATCCAAACTCAAAGAGGAAGGCGCCAGGGTCATTTTCGGAGCGCAGGATCTCAAAGTCCATGCGAAACTCTGTATGATTGCAAGACGGGAGAAACACAATGTCAAGCGGCTCTATTTCGCCGCCGGCACCGGAAATTTCAACGAGGACACCGCCCGGTTGTATACGGATTTCCTGCTGATATCTTCCGATCAAAAGCTGGCAAAGGAAGTTGAAGCGGTTTTCCATCTCCTCCAGAGCGGTTTGAGCGACTCGACTAAGTTCAAGAACCTTATCGTATCGCCGCTTACGACCAGGAAGCGTTTCAAGAAGATGATCAAACGGGAAACTTGTAACGCCATCGAAGGACTCGATGCGTCCATCGATATGAAAATAAATAGTCTTTCAGATCAGGAGATCATAGACGAGCTGTATGCCGCCGCGGAGGCCGGCGTGAAGATACGTCTGATCGTGCGTGGCATGTTTTCGATTGTCCCTGATCTGCCCGAGCTTGGCGGAAACCTGCAGGCGATAAGCATCGTCGACAAGTACCTCGAACACAGCCGGATTTTCATTTTCCACAACGGAGGGAACGAAGAAGTCTATATCGGTTCCGCGGATCTGTTGACGCGCAACATCGAAAGGCGTATCGAAGCTATCGTACCGATAAAGGACGCCGCCATAAAAACCTACCTCAAAGAGATATTCGAAATCTACTGGAAGGACACGGCGAAAGCGAGAATCCTCGATCATGGGCTTTCGAACAATTTCCGCAACGGGGCGAAACCTTTCAGATCGCAGGACGCGGTGTACGACTACATGAGGAAAGTGCACGAAACCTGAGGCCGCGCGGCGACGCCAACCGTCTCTTTACAGCTCTTTTTTCAAGGCCTCTATTTGAGATTGAAGCAGGTCTTCATCAAAACAGTACTCCATGGTCTGAAATCGCTGTCGGAACCTTGCCACTTCCTCGGCGATCCCCTCGGTGGTGTTTTTGACCGCCTCTGCAAACAGACCGGCGAACTCGGCAAAGTCTTTTTCTTTCATCCCGAAACGGGTCATCTCGGCGACCCCGAGACGCAGCCCCGAGCTTGCGGTGAAACCCACGTCGTAAGGCAGCGCCTGGTAATTGCAGACGATGTTGTTTTGCTCGAGTTGTTCCGCCACGCGGCAGCCCTCAGCGTAGCCGACGTTGACCAGTACCTGGTGCGTTTCGGTGTAACCGATCGACGGATCGCCTTCAACCTTCAACCCCTGATCGGCAAGCGCCCGTGCGAAGGCCCGTGCGTTTGCGATGACCTGCGGCTGGTAGGTATCCTTGAAGGCGTTCATCTCGAGCGCCGCAAGATACAGCCCCAGCAGCGTGCCAAGATGGTGATTGCTCAGGTGTCCGGGAAAAGCGCGGCTGCGAATAGCGTCCCAAAGCCGGTACTCCATTGTGGTTTCGTCAAAATCCGCGGCGATGACTCCGCGCTGGGTACCAAAGTAGGTTTTGTGCGTCGAGCCCGTGACGATATCCGCGCCGTCCTTGAAAGGCTGTTGGAAATGGGGACCGACCAGACCAAGGACGTGGGCCATATCGTACATGAGGAGAGGTTTCTCGGGCTTGTCTGCGACCATGGCGCGGACCTCCGCAACCGGTTCGCGGTGCAGCACCATGCTCTTGCCAAAAACGATGAGCTCAGGGTCGTGGTGATCCAACTGGCGGGCGGTTTCCTCCAAATCCACCATGTACGGATTGTCCTTGCGGACGGGAAAATTGATGACCGCGTATTTCTCGGTCACCGGGTCCCTCGCAACAAAATGGCGGAGCGCGCCCATCGGCTGCGCGCTCAGGTGCCCGCCCTTCCCCAGATCGTTTATCATCGCAAGCCGGATGCGCTCGGCTTCCACCTTTCTGTCCGGACGGTTCCTGTAATCCACAAGGGCGCTGAATACCGTCGTGTTGGCCATCTGCCCGCTTATCACGCGGGCTTCGATCTGCGAGCATCCGAGATATTCGGCCATTTCCTCAGCGATCCGCTCCTCTACCCAGCCGATAAAGTCGGTGCCCTGATAGTAGAAGACTTCCTGGTCAAAGACCGCCCTCAATTTTTTGTGTTCCGCGTAGCGGCCCGAAGGATCGGATATCGAGAGATAACGTACAGCCCTCGAGGGGGTCATCTCCGACGGAATCAGATTGATACAGGAATGTTGCCGCCACCGGTGATTTTCGATCGCCTGTTTCATGAGGGAGACAGCTTTTTTCTCGCACGGCCGCGCCTCGGCAACGACCGGTTCGTGCTGCCAGGATGCGGGGATCGGTCTGAAGAACGGCGGCGCCTCGCTCCGGCCGTGATACCGGACCATACGGACGGCGGCCTTGCGGCCGCGGAGCTCGGTTTCAAGATCCGTGCCCGACCGGTATTCCGCGTCTATGAGCGCAAGCCCGATTGATCTGCGCTCCGTTGAGTCGGTGACCTGCATGCGCGTTTTCTCGCCGTCGAATACCCAGTAGGGACATACCGTGCCGCTTGTTACAATCCCGACTTCCTTGCCGTCCAGATACAACTTGTCTCCGGGTCTCAGCACTCCGCGGTCGTTGAGCGCGACCGGGCGGATCCTCCGCCGCAGCGCTTCAGTCGGTTTGTATACGCCTTTTCTTAAATCCTTCACTACCTCATACTGCTCAAGCAAAGCCCGTCTGCCGATGAAATCCCCTTTTCTTACGGAGAAACTCACCGCAACCCCGGCGAGCGGGCAGGCCAATATCGGCATTTCATCACCGTTTTCATCGAGTCCGTATTCATGGCCGTAAAGCGGCATGCCGGCCTCGAGCCTCAAGGTGTCCCGGGCTCCCAGCCCGCAGGCGACGACGCCCTTCGAGTTGCCCGTGGAATAGATAAGATCCCATATCTTCTCAGCTTCATTTGAAGGCATGAACACCTCGAAACCTATCGGCTCGCCGGTGTACCCGGTCCTCGCGATATGGACCGGCACTCCCGCGAGGCTCCCGTCGCATAACGCGTTACGCATCGGTTCGGGAAGCGTGTCTTCTTCGAGAAGGAAATCGAGTATACGGCCGCTTTGCGGGCCCTGGAAGGCGATCATCCCCAGGGAATCGGTTACGTCTTTCAGCACAAGGTCTTTCAGTTTTACGGCCTGACTTTGCAGGTGCTGCCAGTCCTTCTGAGCGTTTGAAGCATTCACCACAAGCAGATACTCGTCGCTCTTGAACCTGTACAGGTAAGCGTCGTCTATAGCGCCGCCGGTTTCGTTTGCGATGACCGTGTACTGCGCCTGTCCGGTGCGGACCGCGTTGACGTTGCTGGTGAGGACATGCTGCAGGAACTGCACCGCATCGTGTCCTTTTACCAGAAACCTGCCCATGTGGCAGACGTCAAAGAGACCGCCGTAGCGCCGGGTGGCCAGATGTTCGCTCAAGATGCCTTTTTCGTATTGCACCGGCATATCCCAGCCGTTGAAGTCAACGATCTTGGCTCCATGCGTGCGATGCCAGTCGTAGAGAGGGGTTTGTTTTTGGCTCATGTTTGATACCTCTATAGTGCCTTATTGCCTAGATAAACGGTCTCGCCCCATCCACCGGGATGATCGAGCCCGAGGTGTAGGTAAGCAGTGCGGCCGCGGCGAGAACTGCCCTTGCGGTGTCCTCAGGTTTGCCCAGGCGGCCCATGGGAATGCG
>JAFGHN010000297.1 GCA_016930115.1 Spirochaetales bacterium
GTGAGGAGATTGGCTACCGGGCCGCGGGTCTTGATAAACACGTACTTGATACCGTCTTGTTCAACGGTCTGAGTGCCGGGCGCCTGTGGCGCGGGTGAAACAATCGTAATATCAACACGGTCCTTAAGGAGTTGTGCCAGGCCCGTTACCCACGGCGCGGCATGTCCTTTGTCAGATATGCCGGTCAATTGACGGTAGGATACCGGTGCAATCCACAAGACTTTCATAGGCAGTCAGGCTAGGTTCCAAGCACTTTTTTCATCATGTTTTCCCAGGAAAGCCTTTCCTCCGCGTATCGTCTCGCGTGTACTGAAAGCTCTCCAAACTGCGCCTCCCTCGATTGGCGCTCTTCCAATATGTCCGCTAGGTTCAAATCGCGCGATCGAATGACAAAAGGAAGATCCCCTCTAAAGTTTATGTCGTCATAATTGACCACGAAGGGTACACCGCGAGCGGCATATTCTATTGTCTTCAACGCTGAAACCTTGGTCAGGCTTTTTCGTTCAATGGCCATACAGCCGAAAGCAAGATCAGCACGGGAGAATAGATCATCGAGCGCCGCTCCTCTCAACGTCCCGTGAAAGCGGACCATCCCGTTTAACGACAATTCCTCCGCGAGCTGGCGCAAGCCGTCCAACTCTGTACCGCTTCCCGCTACGTGAAGCACCACCTCAGCGTGGGCATGGTTTTTCGCGTATTCCTTCATCATCACGAGAAGTTTGTCCACACCCTGCCAGTAAGCAAGATTCCCCACAAAGACGAGATTGACGGATGAATCATCGGGCCGCCTTTCAATTGGCCGATACGCATCGGTGTCGATTCCGTTTGATGCGGAAACAGTCGGTATCCCAAACACCGCGTCGTCACCCGACATGTTTACCGCCCGATAGACGTATTTCTTCAACCGGTTTCTCGTAAGACGATCGAGCAACAACTTTGCCCGGCGGCTCAACCGAGCAGCGTACTCATCGTCGTATGGAAATGTGGGAAACTCCAGATAGATCCTGCAGCCGGTTTTTTTGATGACGCGTCGGAGAAATGAAAGGAACCAGAGGCTGCACATCGGGTAACGTATATACACCAGATCCACACCAGGATAGACATGCCGGCGCACAGAGCTGAAGAATCTCCGGGCCACACCGTGCTTTTTTCTCGAATCAATTACCTGCGATACCGGTCCGTCAGCTTCGTAACTTTTCCGGACGACACTGGCGCCGGCCAGGCAAAACAGATCGATATTGTGTTTGAGAGTTTTGAGTGCTTTTACCTCGCCGTTTATCTTGTTTATGATGCCGACTTCCCGGTCGTTTTCAAAATCGGCAAGCGCGACGTATTGGATATTCACATCAGTACCTGCTGGAGGAAAGCCACATCGCGCCCGCTCTCCTCAAGGCTTTCTTCATCAATGATGTATGTTTCCGAGTACAACCGGAATAACCGGCCTTCGAAAGATTCCGGTTTCTTGACCAGCGACAGACCGCTGCGCCGGCAGGCGTGTTCCAAAATGAAATCAAGGTCACTTTTGCCGATGAGGACGACGCCGGTATAACCGCTCTTTTTGATATTCAGTATGAGCCGTTCTATCGCCTCCCTGTAGTACACGACATTCTTGATAGTGCGTTTGAAAAACCTGTAGCTTCGTCTGGTAATCGCTTCCACGCCGGCAGAAGATACGATGTATCGGATATTCCTGTTATTTACCTTCTTGATCGTCAAGAGACCCTTTTGAACCAACCTTTTGAGAATCGCATTGGTCATCCCCAGAGAAAGGCCCAGGATCTCGGCCAGATCGCGCTGCCTTATGATTTCGTTGCTTTCATAGATCTTTTCGAGGACATCCAGTTCTTTTTCTTCAGTATGAAACGTCTGACTTTCCATGTTAGTTTGGACTTATTTCCAGACCATTCAGTAATTCCGAAATAAGCGCCTTGGCCTGACCATAGACAAGGGCCGATTTTTCCCAATGCAGGCTGCTTTTCACCATCCCTTCTGCAATCTCACCAGATTGAAGTTCTCCGGCGGCCGCGGCAAGAAGCGAGAGATACTCATAGTCCTCCGAACCCTCCCTGAAAGCGATAAGCCGCAATGAGGGAACCGCGAAATGACCCGTCTCACCTTCAAGCTCCGGAGTACCGGGATACAGCAGGTTGCCGTCTCCGTTCGCATAGTAGTTGAATTGACCTGACCACGGGTCTTTGGTGCCAAAATGATAGTTGTACGTCGTGCTCCAATGCAGAATGCCTGTAAATCCGTAGCGGTAGGCAATCCACGGAATCGATCTGTGATAGGAGATACCGTAATCGATAAAAAGATTGGGATAGCCGGCGATTTGGGCGCTTGTACAGGTGTAGAACCATACTTCGTCTCCTGCAGCTTTCCTCTCTGCATAAATCGACGGACGGCGGTTCACCTGCCAATCCGCATTGAGCTTGCCGTTCTTGTAAAAGAACGGAAGAACCCGAAGGGTATCTCCCATCGAAATAATATCGGGGCACCAGATCTCAACGTGGCCATCCAAGGCCGGCGTATACGGTTCGGTTACCAGCCTGCGTATGTTCGGCGCAAACTCACCAACTTCGTTTGATCTTTCTATTACCTGCCCGTATTCACGCCTGAGCGGTTCGTCCGGAAGGTAGTAGAATGCCCGCGTGTCCCATCCCTTCTTTGCCAGGTATCGGGAGCCAAGCCTGCGCACGTCATTGACTGAGAGAAGGTCTCCGTGGTCTACGATCATGGGGAAACGAAAAGAAGTCGCCGCCGGTACATCGTCGAACAACTCTCCATCTAACAATTTTCCTGTTGTTTCTTCAAACAAAGTCCAGTCTATGACAGGGCTTCCCCTATCGTCTGTCCTTACGGGCAGGGCTTCACGGGTGGGCCTGTGTACCGAAACACGGTTCGCTGCAAGAAGGTGAAGATAATCCAGATGAAGCTGCTCTTCATCAAAAGGTACTCCGGAAACCGACCGGTGACCTTCCACTACGTGGGACCAGAAGA
>JAFGHN010000055.1 GCA_016930115.1 Spirochaetales bacterium
CAGGACATCACGTTCAGTGATGATTCCCGCAAGCTTGCCTTTATCGGTGACGATTACCGCCCCAATCGATAATTCGACCATCTTATCGATCGCCGCGCTGAGATGCTGATCAATTTCTACTGTAGCGGGGTTAACAGTTATCCAGTTTTTAATATCCATGGCTGCGCCGCACACCCATTTACGTCACTATAGCACATCGCTCTCGCTATTACCACCATCCCTCTTGGTGGAGACTGTACGTTTTGCCCGATAGATGCCATACTTTAGTGTATGGGAAAACGAGAAGAAAAATTAGAAGAACTGGGTTTTCCGCTTTCCGACACGCCGAAAGCCGCAGGGATCTATACGCCGCTGGTAGTTGACGGGACTATCGCCTATGCTTCAGGGATGCTTCCGGTTGAAAACGGCGCGTTGAAATACGCGGGGAAGGTTTCGTCACAGGTCGGCGTAGAAGAGGCCACAAAAGCGGCACGGCTTTGCGCCGCCAACCTGCTCAGGGTGTGCGCCCGCGACCTGGGTTCTCTCGACCGGATCGCGAAGATCTTGAAGCTCACCGGTTTTGTCAATTCCGATCCTGATTTTGCCGAGCAGCACGTGGTCATGAATGGGGCTTCCAGTCTGTTTATCGATGTGCTTGGTGAAGCAGGGCGTCACGCCAGATCCGCGATCGGGATGGCGGGCCTCCCTCTTGACGGCGCGGTTGAAGTGGAAATTGTAATCCGGCTTACCGACTAGCTATGCGCATCGGCGTATTGGCGTCCGGGGGCGGCACAAATCTCCAGGCGATCATCGACGCCTGTGCAGGCGGCGGTATCCAGGGGCAGGTGGCGCTGGTTGTCAGCAACAACTCTGCCGCAGGAGCCTTCGACCGCGCAAGAAAGGCGGGAATTCCGACACTTCACGCGAGCACCGCCACGCATCCGGACCCGGCGGATCTCGATGGAGCAATTCTCGATGCGTTGACCGAATCGGGGGTCGATCTCATCGCTCTTGCAGGGTATATGAAAAAACTCGGCCCAATGACGCTTGCGGCGTATAAGAACAAAACGGTCAACATACATCCCGCATTGCTGCCGGATTTCGGGGGCAGGGGGATGTATGGAATGGCCGTGCATCGCGCCGTGATTGCATCCGGGGTTGAAGTGACCGGGCCGACGGTGCATCTGGTAACCGACGAGTATGACGACGGCCCCATACTCGCACAGGAGGAAGTGCCGGTGCTTCCCGGTGATACGCCGGAGTCGCTTCAGCAGAGAGTGTTGGAAGTCGAGCACAGAGTGTATCCCGCAACCATCGACGCTTTCGACAGGGGTCTTATCGCCATTCACGAAGGATCACCCGATACGGTCATCCGGCCGCTTTGCATTACAAAGGATTATGATGCGGCGGTATCAGTCATCCGGTCTGCGTTCCGGACTCCCGCCCAGCGGTTCAACATCACAAGGGAAAATTGCCCCACCCATCCAAGCTTCACGGACAGGAACCGGCTTTCGGAAATCAGAAGCAAGGGTGGTGTATTTTTTGGAGCGTACAGACAGTCAAGGATGATCGGCTGCGTGGCGGTCGAGCCGTCCCGTGACGAGGCCGGCACCTGGTACCTTGAGAAACTCGCGGTTCCGCCGGATTATCGGCTGACCGGTCTCGGATCGTTGCTTCTCGATCATGCCTGCCGGGCCGCCGGTTCTTACGGAGGCGAAAGGATCTCCATCGGCCTTATCGATGCAGATGAGGTTCTGAAAGGCTGGTACAGACGGCGCGGATTCAGTGAGACAGGTACCCGTACCTTCAGCCATTTACCGTTCACTGTGTGTTTCATGAATAGAGAAATGACATAACCCGGGGGTCAACATGAAGGAAATCAAGCTCATCACCCGCGCCGATGATGCGGGTCTCAATCGGACCGTCAATAAGGCGATCAGGTCTTCCGTCAAGCAAGGCATCGCCAGGAATATCAGCTTGCTCGCACCGGCGCCTGCCATTGTTCATGCGGCGGAATGTTTTGCGGATCTCGACAAGGATGTTGATTTCGGGTTGCAGGTCTGCCTCACAGCGGAGTGGGAAAATGTCAGATGGGGGCCCGTGGCGGGGGCGGCCCAGGTTCCCTCGATCGTACGGGATGACGGCACGTTTCACTATACCCTGAGGGATCTCGAGCAGGCGAATCCTGCGATAGATGAAATCATGGCCGAAGTGAAAGCCCAGTACGATACACTCATTGCTCTCGGGTTTGATCTTGCGTATCTCGTTGTAACCAGGGAGTTCGACGGCATCCCGGGGCTCCGGAAGGAACTTACCGCCTTCTGCAAAACCAACGGGCTGTTGACCGCAGGCGGTTCCGGCGGCGAGGTCCCCGACGAACCGCTTCCCGGCTGGTCGGGTCCGGGGGAACACCCGGGCACCGAGCTCGCGGACCACCTAGCAACGGCCCAAAGCGGCACCTATCTGGTAGTCGGACGGCCGGCCTTCAAAACCGACGAAATAGAGTATCTCAAACGTCCGGGCCAGCCGAAGCGGGAGGCGCTTCTTTCGAGAAATCGGGAGCGCCGGATGTTTGCAGATATCGAGATTGTCGATTATTGCGAAAACGGCGGTATCGAACCGGTTCGTTACTCCCGTTTCAAGAAATAGCGCCGTTGCGCATCTTTTCTCATCTCTTTCATATGCGTTATAATTTTGTATTATGAAAGTAAGCATCGTGATACCGACGCTCAACGAGGAACGTCTGCTTCCGCTGCTGCTGGACACGATACGGCAACAGGATTTTCAGGATTATGAGATCATCGTAGCGGACGCCGGATCCGCAGACAGCACGCGGGCGATCGCCCGGGAAGCCGGCGCGGTGGTTGTTGACGGTGGATTGCCCGGACCCGGCAGAAACGCGGGTGCCCGCGCCGCATCCGGTGAATATATCTTCTTCCTCGACGCGGATGTCCAGCTCCCGGCGGGATTCTTGAGAAACGCCGTTGCCGAGCTTGATGAACGTTATCTGGACCTGGCGACCTGCGAGATACGACCGCTGTCAAATTTCATAATCGACAGGCTGGTGCACCGGTTCATAAATCTTTCAATACGCGCGAGCCTGCGGGTCGATCCAAAGGCGATGGGCTTTTGTATATTCATCACACGAAGGCTGTTCTCCCGGGCGGGGGGATTTGACGAGACGGTACGCCTTGGCGAGGATGCGGAGTTTGTCAAACGCGCGGCAAAAATCAGCCCGCTCCACTGGCTTTCATCGGTTCATATCGATGTGAGCGTCCGGAGATTCGAAAAGGAAGGCCGTCTTGCGCACATCAAGAAGGGGATACGTCTGAACCTGCACCGCGCATTCATAGGTGAGGTGAGGGACGACACCATCGAATACGAGTTCGCAGACTACGATGATCCGCCTGACGAGTACCGGCGAAAGCTCGTAAGTCGTATCGAAAACGCCCTCCTGAAACTCGAAAAACCGGCTGCAATCCATGAAGAATCGGTGCACGCCCAGACGCGCGAAGAGCTGAGTAAAGTCGCTGAAGACTTAAAGCATCTGTTCAAGCGCCACCACGGCGAATCCGAAACGGGAAAGGACGGGGTAGACGAAAGATGAGCATACATGACGAGAGAGAGCCGAAAGCGTGGGTTGTGACCGTCACCATGGGGCTCGGGCACCAACGCGCTGTCTTCCCCTTCGCCTCGATAGCCGAGGAGGGGATCCTGAATGTCGGCCTTGATCCCGAAGAGGCAAAGCTGTGGAGGAATCTCCATCGCGGATATGAGTTTATCTCGCGGGTTCGCACAGTCCCCCTTATCGGGCGGTCACTCTTCGGGATACTGGATGCGTTTCAGAACATACCGTCTTTTTACCCGATCCGGAACATGTCGGCTCCCTCATACCAGGTGAGGCTTATCGACCGGCTCATCGGCAAGGGAATGGGCGCCGGAGTCGTCGCCAAGATACGTACAAAACCGCTTCCGCTCCTTACTTCTTACCCTGTGCCGGCGATAGCAGCCGACAAGGCAGGATACCCACTGATTTACTGCATCATCTGTGACGCGGAGATTAACCGGGCGTGGGTGCCGATGAA
>JAFGHN010000056.1 GCA_016930115.1 Spirochaetales bacterium
ACGTCGTGGAGCACCGGCACCAGCAGCCCCCGCTGTGAATCGACGGCTATGCCGATGTTAATCGCTTTTCTGACGCGTATGACTCCGGCTTCGTCATCAACTGTGGAGTTTAAGATTGGAAACGCAGGAATTGCGAGTGAGACTGCTTTGGTAAAAAAAGTGATGTACCTCGGCTTTGCCTCTTCTTCCCAGCGCCTCGACAATCCTTGCTTCAGCTCGATCAGCCGCGTGACGTCCGCCTTCTGTATCGTGGTGGTGGCCGCGTAGGTTGAAGCTACGCGGCTCATTCGTTCAAACATCGTCTTACGGATGCCCGTCAGCGGAATCACGGCATCGCCGCTTCTTTCCGCCGCCCGTGGCTCAGCAGCCCGCGCGCCCTGCGCCGCGCCGGCGGCAGGTCCGGCGGGGGCGGTCTCTCGCGACGCGCGTTCCGCGATGAAGGCCTCGACATCCTCTCTCTTTGCGACACTGCCTGAAACGCTCCGCTTGAGCTCTTCCAGATCGATACTGTTTTCGCGCGCAAGCCTCCGGACAAGCGGAGGGATTTTGACCTGTCCTGATACCTCTTTTTCGCGCGGCGCGGCCGCGGCCTTCTCGTCGGTTTGTGCGGCGGCCGCCGCGGTTTTCTCTGCGGATCGCCGCCGCCGAGGCGAAGTTGCTGTACCCGCGCCCACGGATTTTCCGTCGGGATCCACGGGTACCTCTTCCCCCTTCTCGCCGATAAAACCGACGATTGAAGAAACCGGTGCGGTTTCCCCCTCTTTCACTACCACCTTGAGCAGGATGCCTCCGGCTTCCGCCCGCACTTCTTCGGTGGCCTTCTCAGATTCAAACTCGAACAGAACATCCCCCTCGGCAACCTCCTCGCCTTCCTTCTTGTGCCAGGCGAGCAGAACGCCTTCTTCCGCCATGTGATCGAGCTTGGGCATCCGTATCATGTGCATGTCACACACCCTCCGGACTGAGCAGTTCCATTACGGTGGTGATTATCCTTTCCCTATCCGGAACATAAGCCTTTTCAAGCGGGCGGCTGAACGGAACGGGGGTGAAGGGCGCGCCTATCCGGCGTACCGGGGACTCCAACTCGTAGATCGCTTCCTCTGCGATTACCGCCGCTATTTCGGCGCCGATCCCGCCGATCTTTGGAGCTTCATGCACGATGACCACGTTGTGGGTTTTCTTGACCGATTCGATAATGGTCTCATGGTCCAAAGGCAACAGCGTTCTCGGATCAACCACCTCGCAGGAAATCCCCCTTCCCTCGAGCTCGGCGGCCGCGGCAAGGGCTTCATGCACCGTTCCACCGGTAGCGATGATCGTGATATCCCCGCCTTGCCGCTTCACATCGGCTTTTCCCAGCGGGATGACCAGATCGCCGCCTTCGGGCACCTCGCCTTTCAAGCCGTACATCGTCTTCTGCTCGAAGAACACCACGGGATTGTTGTCCCTGATTGCCGACTTCAGAAGGCCTTTCGCGTCGTAAGCGGTAGAAGGCATCACGATTTTGAGGCCGGGAACGTTTTGAATCCAGCCTTCGGTATTCTGGCTGTGGTGCATGCCGCTCCCGCGGGCGCCGCAGGCGGTGCGCACCACCAACGGGACATTCACCCCGCAGTTATACTTCATTTTCGCCGCGTAATTGCAGAGCTGATCCATGGCGATGCCGAGGAAATCGGCGAACATCAACTCGGCAACCGGGCGCAAGCCGGCCATCGCCATCCCGACGGCGCCGCCGACAACCAGGGTCTCCGCCAGAGGAGTATCGATGACCCTGTCTTCGCCGAACATATCGAGCAGTCCCGCCGTCACCTTGAAGGCGCCCTGCATCCGGGCTATATCCTCGCCGAACAGTATGACCGCATCGTCTCTCTTCATTTCTTCCTGAAGCGCTTCGTTCAGAGCTTCTCGTATCGTTATCTCCCTCATGATCTTACCCATTCCGCTTCACCGTCGTAGACGGAGTTGTAAAGCTCCTCCACCGGAGGATACGGCGCGCTCTTGCCGAACTCAAAGGCCTCGTCCACCTGCCGGGTATACTCCTTCCGTATGTCACCCATCTCGCTTTCCGTAAGGATCTTCTCATGAAGCAGATGCTTCTCCATTCGAGGGACGGGGTCGTGTTTCCACGCCTCGTCCAACTCCTCCTGGGAGCGGGTTTCAGGGTGCGCCTCGCAGTGAGGGCGAAGCCTGAAGGTCTTGCACTCGATCAAGGTGGGCCCTTCGCCGTTTCTCGCGCGCTCGACCGAATCCTGCACTTCCCGGTACACCTCGAGCACATCGTTTCCGTCTATCACCTTTCCCGGCATGCTGTAGCCCGCCGCGCGGTCCGCTATGTCTTTGATGGATATGTGACTCTCAACGGGCATCCCTTCGGCATACTGGTTGTTCGAAATAATATAGAGGACAGGCAGCTTTTTGAGCGATGCGAAGTTGATGCTGGTGTGAAAGTCCCCCCGGTTAGAGCCACCGTCGCCGAAGAAGCAGAGGGTCACCCGTTTGTCCTTTCTTATCTTTGAAGCCATCCCGAATCCGGCTGAAATCGTCAGATGGCCGCCTATGATACCGCTGGTACCCACCACACCCAGGCTTGGGTAACCCATATGATGTGACGTAGCGCGCCCGTTGGTGGTCCCGCCCAACCGGCCGTACATGTCGGCGCATATTTCGTTGAGCGGTACGCCCTTTGTAATCAGCGCAGGGCGGATCCGAAGATCTGGAACCACGTAATCATCGGCGTTCAAACCGTAGCACGAGCCTACGCCGATGGCTTCTTCTCCAAGATTGGAATGAGGAAGCTCAGGGATGCCTTCCAGCCTGTACAGCTCAATCGTCTTCTCTTCAAAAATCCTGTTGAGGACGAGCTGCCTGTAAAGCCCGATCTTGTCCTCACGTGAAATCGTTACCATGAAGCCGACACCTCCATTATGCAAATTTTCGTGTCCGGTAGAACGAACTATAGGCTCACCCTTGACAGCGGGTCAAGCGCGGGTCCGGCGCCGGTATCGCGAGTTGTCAGTTTCTATCAATTGGCCTATTCTCTCTTAACTGGCTACCGACAAACACCGCAATCCAAAGGAGAATGGCGCGATGAACAGCAAGAAGCTCGCCGGACAGGTCGCTCTTGTCACCGGCGGTGCACGCGGATTGGGGAGGGGATACGCGCTCCGCCTTGCCGCACTCGGGGCGGACATAGCCGTCGTTGACAGGGACCTCAAAAGTTATGAAGTATACGAGTTCGAGAAACGTCAAATGACCGGATCGACGGTTGTGGAGGAGTGCCGGGCATTGGGAGTGAAGGCCGTTGGCCTCGAGGCCGACTTGACCGACAGGGCGGCGGCGGGAAAAGCGGTAAAAGACGTAGTCCGGAAGATGGGACGGATCGACATCGTTGTCTGTAACGCCGGCGGCGGGACGGTGAAGTTCGCCGACGAGCTTGAAGAAGGCGAAACCGGGCCCGAAAGAACGGGTGAGTCGGGCCCGGGAGATATCGTAACAACCGGGAGCGCGGCCGATTGCCCGCAGGAAGCGTTGGCGAGAGTGCTCGATATCAACCTCATGACGTGCATGTATACCTGTATGGCCGTCGCCCCGTATCTCAAGGATCAACGTTCCGGCAAAATTGTGACGGTATCCTCTTCGGCGGGCTTGTCTTCAAACTACACCTACCATCCATACGGCACGGCGAAAGCCGCGATCATCCACTACACCCGGGCCTTGGCACAGGAGCTCGCTCCGTACAACATCAACGTCAACTGCATTGCACCCGCAATCATCCGCACGGGCAGGCTCGGTGACAGAAGCCATCTGGCAGCGCGAATCCCCATGGGAAGGGAAGGAACGATTGAAGATTGCGCCAAAGTGGTCGAGTTCCTGGTAACCGACCTTTCAGATTACGTGACCGGCCAGACAATCTCTGTAAGCGGCGGATTTGACGATACGCCGTAGTTTTCGCCCGCGCATACACCTGCCCCGTGGGTCGCGATCGGTCGTCATGAGCGGCAACAAATGGTATCATCGGGAGACTGTAACACCAAGCTTTGAGATACTTCTGATGTCCGATTCGTGGAAGAAGAACTACTATGCTATATGGGTCGCGCAGCTTCTTGCGATAGCGGCCTTCGGTAGCGTAAACCCGATTCTCCCCTTCTATATACAGGAGCTCGGCGTCACCGAGCTGTCCGAGGTCAAGCTCTGGACCGGAATCATCCAGTCAGTCGGCGCGGCAGGGGTGGCGGTCTTTGCTCCTATTTGGGGGCGGCTGGCCGACAGCTATGGACGGCGGATCATGTTCCTCCGTGCTCTTTTTGCCGGTTCGATCACCATGGTGTTGATGGGAGTAGCCACCCATCCATGGCAGCTCGTTCTCTTTCGAGGTTTGGGCGGGATTTTTACAGGAACCGTGGCGGCCGCCACCACCCTGGTGGCAACAACGGTTCCCCGTGACAAGGTAGGTCATACTCTGGGCCTGTTGTCGGCGGCGGTGATGGTCGGATCGGCAGCCGGTCCGGTTTTGAGCGGCACCATAGCCGATCTTTTTGGCTACCGCATCGCTTTTTTCGTCAGTTTTTTGCTCTTTCTTGTGGCAGGTATCATCGTCCTGACGCTCGTCAGGGAGAATTTCACCAGGAACCCGCCGCAGGGCAGTTTCTGGCGCGCGATGATCCCCGATTTTTCGGTACTGGTGCGCTCAAAGGAACTGATGGTGCTGATCATCCTCGTTGCGGTCATACAGCTCGCAAATTCCGCCATAGTCCCGATACTGCCGCTCTTTATCCAATCGCTGGCACCCGCCGCGGGTATGCTCGGCACAACAGCGGGCTTTATCATAGGTATCCGCGCTTTCTCCGGTGCTGTCGCCTCCGCGGCCATCGGCCGGGTTAGTGACAGGCTCGGTTTCAAACGCGTGCTTATGGTTTGCCTGATTGGGGGAGTAGTTACGCATCTTTCACTGCTCATCGTGAATACTCCGATGCAGCTCCTTTTCATGCGGCTGTTCGCCGGGCTGTTTCTGGGAGGCACCATCCCTTCGGTGAACGCCTTGATCGCGCTGAAAGCCGATGAAGGAAGCCACGGCACCATATACGGACTGAGCTCGAGCACGAGCGCCGCGGGCTTCGCGCTCGGCCCGGCGCTTGGAGCCTCCATTGCCGCGGTAAGCGGCTTTCCGCCTGTGTTCTTGTTGATTGCAGGTGTCCTCGGCGCCGCGTTGATCGGTGCCGGTTTATTCGTGAGAAAAGACAGAAAGCACGGCGCGGCTGCCGACGGCTGAGCGATACGGTGACCGGTGCTACTCTTCCGCAGGTTTTGGATACGGAGGCTCTATCACAAGACGCGCGAGCACATAGAACCACGTATAATCCACGGTGAACACATTCCGGGAGTTGACCAATCTTATATAGTAGTTTTGCCCGTCCAAGGTGCTGTCACCCACTTCGATATTGATATCGCTACCGTCCTCGAGAACCAGATCAATCAACATCGCCGGTTGGGCAAGACCGTATACCTCTATCTGCTCGTCGGTGGCGTCCCTGGTGAGCAGTCTGTTGGCGCCCGGACCGCTCAAGAGCAACGGCACACCGCCGCCCCAGCGCTCCATGTCCACCTTTGGGCCGTCAGGTTCATCGAAATACCAGTACTTGTCCTCATGTTTGACCCAGGCTTCTTCCATCCCGTCGCGGGGGAGGCGTATAGCCATTTCCTTGAGATCATCCATCTCGACGTCCCAGACGTAATATCGCGGCTCTACCGGCTCCGCGGGCTCCGGCCGGCTCGTGAAATAATACACCGCGCCAAGGGCTATCAGCACCACGGCCATAACGATGATAACGCCGAGTTTCATGCTATCGTCTCCGCCACCAGACGTATCCTGCCGCTATGATAAGCAGCAGGGGAAGCAGTCCGATGCTTGAAACATGAAGGAATCGTTCTTCTTCAGGATCGAGAATCAGCCGGCGGGCGGGCAAGACTTTTCGATCGACAGAAATGATTTCCTCTCCCTGGGTCAGCCAATTCACCGCATTTAGAAACAGGTCGCTGTTGTTTCCGTTTTGAAAGTGCTGGTTTGCGGCGAAATCGGAATCGCCTACCACCACCAGGCGCGTCTCCAC
>JAFGHN010000298.1 GCA_016930115.1 Spirochaetales bacterium
CAGACAGGGGCGTTCTAAAGCCCGCCGGGAGCGCCGGTTCGAAAGTACGCTTGAATGATAGAGAAAGAAGAGCGATCGGCTTTGGCGGCGGTTGTCCGCGCGTAACGCTCGACACGGCTATATGTTTTCTATAACCCGCTTCAGTTTCGACTTGACCGTTTTCGCGACTTCGTTCAGACTTTCGTTCTTGATCGCCGCTATCGATTCGACCGGATTGGCGACGTCAATCTCGGTCAGCACGCCGAACCCTTCTTTTTTCAATTCTTCGGTGACTTTCGCAATGGCTTCATCCTTCGACGGTATCAGGGCGGAGGGCGCCTTGAGAAAGGCGAGTCCTTGCCCTTGTTATGCCCGCATGATAGGTTTTAGGGCAGATCGAAAAACGCACCTTTTGATGGCGTCTCCTGACTTTGGTCCCATACACAATGGTGGTTTTTCGTATCTGGCGATGTCATAGCGGCAGTTTTTCGAGGTGCCCTTTATATAATTTCTTATGGACAGGCAGCACATCTACAAGCGGCGGATAGAGCAATTAAGCGAGAAAATCTATGCGATGCGGTACAGTGATCGTGTCGAACTTGACGCATCGTATGTATATCACCCGGATACGCCAATCCCTCATGAAAGAGCAATCAAGGCAGTTTACAGGCCCATAAAAGTCGGCGCGAGGTGGGGTGCTCTCTGGGGATGCGCCTGGTTCAAGTTCGAAGGAGAGGTGCCCGCTTCCCACGCCGGGAAGGAAGTGGTGGCCTTGATCGATCTCGACGGTGAAGGCTGTCTATTCAAAAACGGCACGCCCGACCGCGGCATAACTTATGTCGCTCATAGAGACGGTCACCATATCAAACGACGCATTCCAGTGGGAAACCCCGCACGGGAAGGCCAGAAAATTTCACTTCTCGTAGAAGCCGGGGCAAACCGCCTGTTCGGCGCCAACCTGATGCGCCTCGACGCGGAAAGCAACTTCTACCTTCGACAGGCGGAGCTGGTTGTTTTCCACCGGGACATATGGGACCTCGCCATCGACATGCAGGTCCTCATGGATCTGGCATCGTCATTACCCGAGAAATCGCCCCGCGCCCGAAAGATTTACTACGGACTAAACGAAGTCGTAAATCGGTGGAATTACGGCACCGGGATGCGCGAGTGCCGTACAATCACCCGAAAGCTGCTTTCGAGCAAGGCACATACCAGTGATTTGACCGCGTGGAGCGTGGGACACGCACATATCGACCTCGCGTGGCTCTGGCCGTTGCGGGAAACACGGAGGAAAGCAGGCAGAACGTTCGCAACGGCCTTGAGACTCATTGAGGAATATCCGGACTATAAGTTCGGCGCCAGCCAGCCTCAACTTTACGAATGGGTACAACACGACTATCCCGAGTTGTTCGCCTGCATAAAGAAAGCCGTCACGGCCGGATCGTGGGAGCTGCAAGGCGCAATGTGGGTAGAGCCCGATATGAATATCACCTCGGGGGAGTCTCTCGTTCGGCAATGTCTCTACGGGAAAAAATACTACAAGCAGGAGTTCGGAATAGACGTCCGCAACGCCTGGCTTCCTGATGTCTTCGGCTACAGCGCCGCTCTTCCCCAGATACTCCGCAAGGCCGGCGTGGATGTCTTCATGACCCAGAAAATCTCGTGGAGCGAAATGAACATTTTCCCCCATCACACTTTCACGTGGGAGGGGATAGACGGAACAAAAATCCTGACCCATTTTCTGCCGACGAACAACTATAACCTTGAAAACCGGCCGTCGCAGTTGATCGCAGCCCAGGAACGCTTTGCCGAGTCGGATTGCCAGGACGATTTCCTTAACCTGTACGGAATCGGTGACGGAGGCGGCGGACCGTCCCGCCTGCATATCGAGTGGGGGCGGCGGCTCCTGAATACTGAGGGCAGCCCGCGGGTGAAGTTCGCCTTTGCCGGGGATTTCTTTCGCAAAATATCTCGGATTCCTCCAGGCAGGCTGCCTGCCTGGGCAGGAGAGCTCTACCTCGAGCTGCACCGTGGGACCCTTACCTCACAGGCCAGAATGAAGAGGTACAACAGGAGGATCGAAATTCAGCTTCGAGATGTCGAGCTGCTGTCGACCATAGCGGGAACCTGGGACAGGACCGCCCTTGACGAAATTTGGAAAAACACTCTCCTCAATCAATTCCATGACATCCTTCCCGGCTCATCCATTACATGGGTATACAGGGACGCTCACGCGTTATCGGAAAAGACTCTCGCTGGATTAGCGGCTCTGAAAGAACGTGCTCTCGCGGCGCTCTTCCCCCGGAACAAGATCGTCAATCCTTCATCGTTTATCATCGTGAATACTCAAAGCTGGCGCCGACAGGAAATAATTACGCTTCCCGTCCCCGCTCAAGGCGAGTATGTCGCACTTGACACGCAAGGAGAAACCTACGAAACGTTCACTTCAGGTGCATCGGCGTACGTAAGAGCGGCGGTGCCTTCAATGGGCTACACCACGGTAACACTTGAAAAACGCAAGGCCGCCGGGATCAACGCCGGCGTAAAGTGTACCGGTGACACTCTCCGGAATCAGCTCCTCCAGGTGCGGCTTGCCCCGGACGGCACTATTTCTTCTATATACGACAAAAAGGCGAAACGCGAAGTTCTTTCAGGCGCGGCGAACAGGCTGCTTTTATGGGAGGATATACCATACGGTTGGGAGGCGTGGGATATCAGTCACTATTACAGGGAAACAACCCCGGAGCCAGCCAGGCTCGAATCGAGAAATATCGCGATTGACACGCCGCTTCTGTGCGTTCTCGAACAGGTACTCACCGTCGGGTCTTCGACAGTCCGGCAAAGGATTGCATTGGAGAAGGATTCCAGGTTCATCTCCATTCAAAACACAGTCGACTGGAAAGAAAACGGTAAGTTGCTCAAAGTGCACGCCGAGACTTCGATCACCTCCCGAGCGGCAACCTATGAAATCCAATTCGGCCAGATTGAACGCCCGACACACAAAAACACCTCGTGGGACGAGGCGCGCTTTGAGGTGGCCGGCCAACGATACGCGGATATATCGGAGGATGGCTATGGTTTTGCGATTGTAAACGACTGCAAATACGGCTACTCGACCTATGCCAATTCCATCGAGCTTTCGCTGCTCAGAAGCCCGAAGTCACCCGATCCGGAAGCCGATATGTGCACCCATGAGTTTACGTTCGGCTACCTGCCGCATGCGGGCCGCCTCTCCGATTCTGAAGTCTTGAGGACGGCGCACAATCTGAACTCCCCTCTCATCATCCGCGGCATGGCTTCCGTTCCCCAAGTGCCCCAGATGAGCTGGTTTTTCCTTGAAGGTGAACATGTAAAGCTCGAAACGGTGAAGCGTTCCGAAGACTTAAGCGGGACTATGCTCAGACTTTATGAAACCTGCGGAGGGACGAGGACCGCAACCCTTCACTCATCAGAGGGCTGGAAGAGCGTCGTGGAAACCGATCTTCTGGAAAACCCGGCGAGCGCTCCCGAGACTTCTATCAAACGCACGACGATTCGCGGAAGTGAATCGGAAGGGCACGTAATCGAATTACGTTTCAAGCCGTTCGAGATAAAGACCCTACTCCTCCGAAAGACGTAAGAAGATGGTTGAGATCACGCGAGAAGAAGCGAGGCGGTATCTTCTCGCATATCAACATCTATGTCCTCCCCGGAAAATGGAATCAGATGATGAAATCGTACGCTTCATTCGCAAGATCGGGTGCATTCAATATGACCCTCTCAGCAAGACAGCGAGAAACGCGGACCTGGTTCTTCAGAGCAGATGTAGGAATTGCTCCGAGGATACTCTTTACCGTCTGCTGTACGAACAAAGAGTGCTTGTCGACGGGTGGGATAAGAACATGTCCATTTGGGCTGCCACCGATTGGCCGTATTTTGCCCGGAGGCGAGACAGGTATCTCAACAGATACTCGAAACGTTCCGGCGAGTTCGAACCGGTCAAGAGCGATATCATCAATCTCATAAAAAAGAATGGGTATATATCTTCTAAAGATGTCCATGGAAATAAGAAGGTCCAATGGGCGTGGGCGCCGACGGATATTGGAAGGGCTGTATTGGAGAGTATGTTTCATTGCGGAGAATTGTTGATTCACCATAGAGACGGCGCCCGGAAGTATTACGGCCTTACAACAGAGCTGCTACCCGGGGCGATGGCAAACGAAATCGATCCGAATAAAACCGTAGAAGATTATCACGAGTGGTTAGTGAAGAGACGGATCGGCGCGGTAGGGCTTTTGTGGAATAAGTCGGGCGATGCCTGGCTGGGCACTAACCTAACTAAGGATGAACGTTCACAATCATTCGGGAGACTTCTGGAGAAGGAAGAAATCGTTGAGGTGAAAATAGCCGATAGCAAAGAAATTTTTTATATGCCCAAGGCGGAAGCACGACTGCTGCACGTCGATAACCAGTGTGGTGAAGCATCGGTCATTGCGCCGTTGGATAACCTTATGTGGGATCGAAAGCTCATTTCGGCGATTTTCAATTTCGATTACCGGTGGGAAGTCTATACCCCCTCTCAAGCGAGAAAATTCGGCTACTATGTCCTTCCCGTGCTGGCGGGTGAAACATTTGTTGCCCGTTGTGAACCTATCGTGGATCGGAAGAACAACGAGTTGGTTATACGCAACTGGTGGTGGGAAGACAATGTCAGGATAAGC
>JAFGHN010000299.1 GCA_016930115.1 Spirochaetales bacterium
GGGTGGCCCTGCTTGCTCACGAGGCCCTTGTCTCCCGGATCGCGCCCCAGGTTGTGACCGTGGTCACTGACCACCGCCACAACTGAGTTTTCCATGAGGCCCGTAGTGCGTAGCGTCTCAATGAATTCCCCGAACCAACGGTCGAACAGGGTCACTTCGCCGGCATAGTTGGCCTGAATCCTCTCCAACTCGCGCTCACTCCAGCGCCCTTTGTGCGGCCCGTAGAGCGACTGAATAACGTCCACGGCCCCTTCGTCTTGGCTGTACATGCGCCGGTAGTAGATCGGCGGGTCCCACGGCTCGTGCGGATCGAAGGAATCCACCACCATGAAGATCTTCTCGGCGTCCCGGTTATCCCAGATCCAGCGGGATGCTTCGTTGAAGAGCCTGGCGGGGTAATAGTCCTGCTCGCTATGCCGGTAGGCGTTGTTGCGTAAATAGACGCGCAGGAAATTGGCCAGGCCGGGGTTATCCTCGGGCGCCTCGATCATATGAGCGGCGATCTCTGCGTCGGAGACTGCCGGCCCTGAGCGATACGGATCGGCCTCCTGGCCACGAACCCACACCCACTCGTTGAATCCCCGGTGAAAGTTCTTGGAGGGCTTGAATTGGTGATAACAGTCGGTAATAAATGCGCTCCGATACCCGTCGGCGCCCAGCATCTCGGAGATGGTATCTTGTGATTCAGGGATGGGACCCCAGCCCGGAGCTCCCGAAAAATCCCCCTTGAAGTCGTGATGGCCGTGGTAAGGAAACGTACGGAGCCCGGTATGCAGCGCCCGGCGTACGGGGAGGGTAGGCAGCGACTCGGGATATGCCCGTGTGAAAAGGACCGATTCTGCGGCAAAGGCATCGAGGTTGGGCGTTTTGATCCACTCGTTGCCATACGCGCCTACGTGGTCTTTGCGCAAGGTATCGACGATTATCAGGATGATGTTCATTCATCTATCTCCTGCGGACAGTAATGTGAAAACACTGTACTTCAAGCGTTAACCGGCGTCAAATCGATGTCGATGGGCTTCCCCGTCGTTGCCGGTCCGGCGTAGAGGTGGTACAAACAAGGGGTGGGCCATTGGAGGTGAAGGAATGCCGAACGGACAATGCGTGTTGTTGAAAGCCGAAAGATTGCTCGACGGATCGGGCTCTCCCTGCCTTGAGAAAGCCGCTTTACTGATAGAGGGTTCGCGCATCGGGGCGATCGGGCGCCAGGGGGATGTTCGCCCGGCACGGGGAACCGATGTTACCGAGCTCGATTACGGTGACGCTACGATGTTACCTGGACTGGTGGATGCACATACGCACCTCGTCTCTCCCGGGGACGGCTCGCCCGGGGACGATTTGGCCGATGAAAGCGACGACATACTGCTCATGAGGGCGGCCAAGAATGCAAGGGCGGCCCTCCATGCCGGAGTCACGACACTCAGGGACAACGGAGCAAAGAACCGTGTTATCTTTTCGTTACGTGACTGCATCGATCGAGATTTGACCACCGGCCCGCGACTTAACATCTGCGGCAGACCGCTCACCATCACCGGCGGGCACATGTGGTACTTCGGCTCCGAAGCGGACGGCCAGGACGGTGTTCGCTTAGAAGTGCGGAAGCTCATCAAAGAGGGCGCCGACTACATCAAGATTGTGGCGACCGGCGGCTCGACGCGGAGCTCATTTCCAAATCTGCCTTCATACACCGTCGAAGAGTTGCGGGCAATCACCGATGAGGCCCGAAAATTCGGCATGCTCACCGCGGCCCATTGCGCCTCTTCGCAGGGCACCGCCAACTGCCTCGACGCCGGGGTGGACATGATCATCCACTGCCAGTTCAGGGAAGCCGACGGGAGTTATTCGTTCAGGACCGATCTTGCACAACGAATCGTAGAAGCGAATGCATGGGTCAACCCGACTATCTACAACGGCCGGGCGGTCATCGTCAAACTTGAAGAAAGGCGAAGAGAGGGAAGGCTCACCCCCGCTGAAGAACGGCAACTCGAAGAGCGGAGAAGGCGCCTCGCTGACCATATGGAAACGACAAGACGGTTACTTGAAATGGGCGCCAAGGTGATCGCCGGCTCCGACTCTCCGTGGATGGATTACTCCCCCGGTGGATTCGTGTACGAAATTCAAGCTCTGGCGGAAGCCGGCATGTCAACCAGCGAGGCGATCGTCGCGGGGACTTCAGCCGCGGCCGAGTCTATCGGCCTTGGCGGCGCGGCGGGGTATTTGAAACCCGGTGCGGCGGCGGATATTTTGGTTGTTGACGGGGATCCCGCTGCGGATCTTAATGCGCTCTGGAGTGTGCGGGACGTGTACAAAGACGGGCAGCGTGTTGAGCGCGGGGTGAAATAAAGTTCGTATAATTGAGGCCGTCCTGCAACTTCCAGGCTGCCATGCCATACGTTGCAGATAGGGTAGCGGTCCTTACACTGCGCTACATGTAGTTCTGCAAACGGCCTCGATTCAGAGGGATTAACGTTGCGGGACAGCCTGAATTGCAGTTTAAGATATAAGGAGCGGTGCATGAAAAAGCTAATCTGTGTCGTTTTTTTTATGTTGTTGCTGATTACGGAAAGGCTGTTTGTTTACTCTGATGATTTTGTTACGGGAGCAGAAAGAAAGGTGAGTGCTGATACACCGTTCTGGATTGTCTATACGCTTCCCGCAATGGATGAAGTTCTTATCTCCAGAGTGATGTATCAAGATTATAAAAGAAGTGACGGTTCCGTCATCGAGATGTCTGCAGAAATATATTATCCTTCCCCGCAAGATAAGACGACGCAGTTGCCCGCAGTAATTCTTTTTTGTGAAGATGCCGAAGAAATGAACGAAGCATGGGTGGTGTCATGGGCTGAACTATTCGCCGCTTCCGGGATTATCGCCGTAACCTACTAATCAGAAATGAATAACGTAAATGATTATGCAGCACTTATAGAGTATCTATTGGCAAACGGGGAAACCCTTGGGATAAACAGCGAACGGCTCGCGGTGTGGGCAGGGTCCTCTCTGGTCCTTTCAGCTGTAAACGCCGTAAACAGACTCAATGAACGTTTTCCTGATCACTTACGATGCGCACTCCTGCTGTATGGCAGGCCCGGTTGGTCTCCGCCACCGAAATGGGGCAAAACATCAGTCTTGCTCGTATTTCCTGGGCAGGATGACTACGCGAAAGGTCCCATGCTTCATTCATCCCAAGAAAGCGCAAAAGGATTGGGCATCGAATGTGAGCTGTTAGAATACCCTGACGGTGTGCACGCATTTGACGTCAAACAGGATACAGACGAGTCGAGGCTGAATATTCAGAAAATCGTCGATTTTGCGTATCACGAGCTTTATAACTGAGTAACTATGCCGTTACAACAAAAGCGCGCCGGCGGAGTCCGTGCTTGTACGTATCGCCGCAAACCTTGCAAGGTTCATCAAGTTCAAGACCGGCGAGCTGCTTGCCATGCAGGTAACATAAGAATATATGAAATGGAACAATTTGAATGAAGGGGCTGAGGCCCGCAATTACCGCCCTCTCATATTTGATTCATGATATTACCGCCAACGAATCCATGGCATGGATGCGTGTCACGCCGGGTTGCGGGACAGCCTGAACTAAAAAAACAAACGCAGACTCGTCGAGGTGGGGAGTTCCTCTTCGTGTGGATTGTTTCCGTGCGTCTTTCTGCCGTTTAGGTGAGATTCGTAGATTTCGCCAACAGTAAGTCGTAATAAACCTATCGCAGGCGGTGATGTGATGGAGAAACTCCACCGATTGTAAAATTGAGTTTCAACGATTATATTGTTTTTGGAGGTTGCTATGGGAGAAGAGTATTCAATTCATTTACATATTGAAAAAGTCGAAAATGGTCAGTTTTTAGGAACATCGGATAGTCTCCCTGGCTTAGTGGCTCAAGGACGCACTATTGCAGAGACCGTGGAAATTGCCCAAGACGTCGCCAGAAAAATTCTGGATTCCTATATCGAGCATGGTGATCTCATTCCGCCCTCATTAGTCAAAATTCGGAATAAAATAGA
>JAFGHN010000300.1 GCA_016930115.1 Spirochaetales bacterium
ACAAGGTCTCGCGGCATGGCTGTATTGCGGTTCAGGAGGTTATGCGCCGTTACAGGCCCCATTCGGCGGGCGAGAACGGCGTTTGTGCACCAATCCTATAGCCATGGCGTTTCCGGCGGAAGGAGACGGCCCTATCCTGGGGGACTTCGCCACAAGCGTCGCGGCCGAAGGGAAGATCCGCGTGTATCGTGCCCGCGGCGAAAGCCTCCCGGACGGCTGGATACTTGATAAGCATGGCCGCCCGAGCAATGATCCAAACGACTTCTACGACGGCGGTTCGGTACTTCCCATCGGCGGCCCGGTCGCGCATAAAGGGTATACCCTTGCCTTCATGACCGACATCCTGGGCGGCATCCTTTCCAGGGGAGGGTTTGCAGGCAAACCGGCGACCAAGTTCAGCAACACGACGCTGATACTTGCGCTTGACGTCGAGCGGTTCGTGCCTTTGGCCGACGCCGCGGCGGAAGCAACCCAGGCGGCCAACTATATGCTTGATACCCCGCTGGCTGAGGGTTCTCACGGGATCATGTATCCCGGGCAAAAGGAGATTAAGAACCGCAAGGAACGCAGCGCGAAGGGAATTGAGATTGAGGCGGAGACCTGGAGCCAGGTCATGAGTCTCGTAAAAGAATTCAACCTGGAAGAGACGCTTGCGCCGTTGCCCGAATAGCCGGCGATCAAACGACACGGTGAAGACCGGAAAAAAGAGTAAGTAGACGCAGATCCGCCTTGCTTTTCATAACTCCTTTTCATATACTCCGCACCATCGAGTGTTTCTGATTTTGCCCGGATTAAGTTTTGATAATACGCGAGATCTCTCTTAATTAATTTCACACAGGAGTACAGACAGATGGCAAAAGGTTCAAGAATAACGGCGGTGACGGCCAGGGAAATTTTCTCGCGCCGGGGTCACCCATCGATAGAAGCGACCGTGGTGACCGAGAACGGGGCCACAGGCGTCGCGGAGGCGACGGCCGGGCTTTCGGTAGGGGAGCATGAAGTACAGTTCGCCTACGACGGTGGAGAAAAATGGGGCGGGCGGGGAGTAATGAAAGCCGTCGGGTTCGTGACAGACCTGATAGGACCCGCTCTCATCGGTGTTGATGCATCCAGGCAATGGGAAGTGGACCGCGTACTGCTGGAGCTGGACGGAACACCAAACAAGGCCAAGCTGGGCGGCAACACAAGCGCCAGCGTATCCGCGGCGGCCCTCAAAGCCGGGGCGGCCAGTTTGGGTATTCCCCTCTACCAGCATATCGGTGGGGTCAACGCCTGCACATTGCCCGTGCCCGGCGTGGGGATTCTCAACACCCTTGAGCGATACGGCGGTGAGCCGATTCATGGAGATAAACCCAGTTACGCCTTTATGGCCTACGGCTTCGATACCTTTTCAGACGCCTCCTACGCCTGCTGGCAGATACGCTCGGCGTACATGAAATTGATCGACAAAAGGTTCAACCTGAAGACGGTCCACGACGGCCGGATTATCATACCGGAAGGCGCGGTGAAACACGAGGAAGAAATCTGGAAGATTATGACCGAGGCCATCGAGAAGACGGGTTTCGTCGACAGGATAGGTATCCAGGTCGATGTTGCCGCGGGAACCTACTACAACAAGAAAAATGGCCTCTTCGAATATCTTTTCTCACCGGAACCCAAGACCCGCGAACAACTGATGGAATTGTACCGGAATATGGTCAAGAACTATCCGTTCATCGTCTTGGAGGACCCGATGCACGAAGACGACTACGAGGGGCACGCCGTGCTCACACGGGAACTGGGAATCCAGGTTGTCGGTGACGACACCTTTACGACAAATATGGACCGGCTCAAGGAAGGGACGGCGATCGGCGCATGCAACTGTGTCTTGCTCAAGGTCAACCAGATAGGCAGCATCAGCCAGGCTTTCGATACCGTGAATTTCGCCTACAGCAAGGGTTACGGCGTGATGCCGTGCTCAAGCCGCGGCGAGGGTGCGGATATCGCCGATTACACGGTGGGACTGGGCACCGGGAACATCAGGGAGAGTGGCCTGGATCCGACGGCCAATCGCCTGCGGCAGATTGAGGCGGAGCTCGGAAGCCGGGCATATTTTCCGGGTAAGGCGGGCTTCAAGCTGGGCCCGGTTACGGCACCACAGAAAAGCGCCGGGTGAAAAGCCGCGGTTGCCCCGGGGGGCGCCACGTTGCCGCCTGCGACAGAGGCAGGCGGTAACACGCCGGCCGGGCTAGGAAGGTTGGACGCGATAATTGTTATATAAACTTATAACAGTTAAAGTAACTATCTAATTCTAACGTAAGGAGAGTCCAATGCTAGTACGGAAACACCTGGACGTCGCAGCATCACAAGAGATGCCCGGGGTGATGAAGAGAGAAGTGATAAACGCCGATGACGGCGCCCCAAACTTCTGCATGAGGGTATTCGAACTTGAACCCGGCGCTTCAACGCCGTTTCACACTCACCCTTGGGAACACGAGGTTTACCTGTTGGGCGGGACCGGCGTAGCCGTCAGCGAGAAAGGAGAGACTCCGATCAGCCGCGACAGCGTGATATTCGTCCCTGTCGACGAGAAGCACTGCTTCAAGAACACCGGCAAGGATACCATGCGCTTCATTTGCGTGATCCCTTATTAGCCTATTCGCCGTCCATCCTTAGCACGGTCTTAATAGATTCGAGGCTTCCTGCCATTCTCAGGGCCTCTTCAAAGTCTGACAGCGGATATTCGTGGGTCACGATTTCTTCAGCGGATATCCGCTTTCTCTCAAACAGATCAATCGCAATCGGATATGTATACGGCCCCAGGTGCGCGCCGCGCACGTCCAGCTCTTTTCTGTCGCCGATGATCGACCAGTCCAGCGTCGCTTCTGCACCGAAAACGCTGAACTCGACAAACCGCCCAAGTTTCCGGATCATCTGCATACCTTGCCTGACAGCGGCCGGATTGCCGGTAGCCTCGATATAAACGTCACAACCATAGCCGCTGGTCATGTCCTTGATGGCTTGCTGCGCGTCCTCTCTGCCCGGATTTATGCCGATGTCGGCGCCAAGTATCTTTGCGATCTCCAACCGCCGGTCATCCATATCAAGCACCACAAGCTTTCTTGGTGTTTTCAATTTTATGATTTCAACCATACCCAAGCCAAGCGGGCCGGCCCCGGCGAGCACAACAATATCGTCCAACTCTACATCCGCTCGTTGCACCGTATGAATACTGCAAGACATGGGCTCGATCATCGCCGCCTCTTTAAATGTCAGCGATTCCGGAATCTTGTGAACGACCGATGTCGGCTGGAACTTCATGTATTCCGCCATGGCACCCTCGGCGACTTCTTTCTGAAACCCGTAGATGTTGTGGACTTCGCACATCCAGTATTTTCCGCTTTTGCAGTAGCGGCATTTCCCGCAAGGAACGATCTGCTCGGCAATGACTCTATCACCGATTGAAACACCGAAATGCTCCGCCGCTCCTTCACCGAGTTCCACCACGTTACCAAAAAACTCGTGCCCGGGGACCACCGGGGCTTTCAACCAGGGACTTTCGCCTCCCCAGAACATCGCGGCGCCGTGTTCAGCCTTCATATCGGAGGCGCATATACCACATGCCGCGACCTTTATCACTGCTTCATTCGGCCCTGCTTTCGGTCGAGGTATTTCTTCAACCCGGTAATCATGGGGTGCGTGCGTTATGACGGCTTTCATGGTTTCAGGCAACTTACCCATAACGTTTTACTCCTTCTTTTTCTGTTTATCCGTTTCTTCGCCCAGTTCATTCCCGCACCGGATTCTTTATCTCTCTTTCCCGCTCGCGCCAGTACTTTGCGGAATCGGCCACAAGCCTGTCAAGCGCAGCTTCATCAGGCTTGCCGTGCATCGCCGGATACGGGTCACCTCCCGGCCCGAGAGGCTCGGGGGTGGCAAAGCGCAAGCCGTCGGCGTAACCGATCAGATATAGCGCCATGAGTATGGCATCGATATCCATCGATCCGTCGCCCAACGCGCACCTGTTTGAATCGGCCAGGTGAAGATTGATGAGCATCTCCCCCGCTTCAAGAATCGCCTCCGCGATGTTGCTTTCTTCGGTGTGCATGTGATACACGTCGCCGTTGATGTGCCGGACTCCCGGATGATCCACCCTGGCGATGTACTCTTTTACATCATCCACGGTATGGGCGAAAGATACTTCCGCTGAACGGACCGGCTCAACCGCAGCGCGGATACCCGCCTTCACGAAATCGTCGGCAACCAGACGCAGCGTTTCCACCGACCGGTCGATTTCGCTCGTATCATAAGCCACCGGCCGTCCCACCGCGCCGGGGACGACAAGGAGATAGGTCCCGCCGATGTCTGCGCACAGGTCTAACTGGCGACGGATGAAATCGATGGCATTCTGCCTGATTGTCCCGGAATTGCTCGACAGGTCATTCTCCGGGCCGAACATCCCGCAGACACCTGCGGCCTTCATTCCATGATCTTTCAACACCTTTTTTACATCGCTGCTTTTATATCCAAGATCATCACCATAGCGGTTACCATGGAGCTCAATCCACTCTATATCGTTTTTTTTCAGACGGCGAACCGACTTCTCCAAAGGCTCCATCCCAAAGCCCCAGTTGCTCCAGGAAAGCTTCAGTCTCTGTTCCTGTGTCGCCGGTTTGGATACAAGAAGTTTTCCAAAATCAGAAACAAGCTTTTCCCGCTTTTTTTCCCAATTTTGAGCGTTCATTTCTTTGCCTTCTTTCCGATGCATTTTCTGACCGCGGAAGCCAGATCTGCTGCTCCAAGCTTGAAATGATCTTTCAGTTCATCTCTCTCCTTCGTAATTCTGCCCGACTGGCTGAACTCATCATCGACACCGACCATTACCATCGGCGTTGGGATATTCTCAGCCAGGACTCCCGCAACACCTTCACCCAAACTCCCGATGATAACGCCATTCTCTGCCGTTACGATGGCGCCCGTCTCCTCGGCAGCCCGTATTATCGCTTCCTCGTCAAGAGGTTTTATCGTACTCATATTGATTATCCGTACGTCGATTCCCTCTTTTTCCAGTATCTCAACGGACCGTATCGCCTCGGTCAGCATATACCCCATGGTGATAATCGTCACGTCCCTGCCCTCTTTGACGGTAACGGCTTTGCCTATGCTGAACGGATACTCATCGGTGAAGATCCTGAGCGGAGGCGGGCTTTGTCCGCTTTCAGTTCGCACGAAAACGGGTCCTACATATTCCAAAGCGGCAGCCACCAATTTCTCGGCTTCGGTTACGTCAGCAGGAGTCATAATCACCAGGTTCGGCATGCCTCTTGTTGCGGATATCCCTTCAACATAGTTGTGAGATATCCCCATCTCGCTCCACGCGCCTTCTCTGGCTATGATCTTCACGTTGAACCGGTCGACCAAAATGCTCTGTCTGATCTGGTTATGCGCCCGCGCTATGGTGGACATGACAAACCCGGACAACACCGGTATGAAACCCTCGGCCGCCAGACCGGCGGCGACCACCGCGGCGTTGGCTTCAGCTATCCCGCATTCGACGATTCTCTCGGGAGCGTTTTTCAAAAACCACCCCAAACCCTGAGCACCCAGATCGGCGGTGACAAGAACAACTCTGTCGTTCTTCTCGGCTACTGCGATGACACCTTTGTCCAAACCCGTTCGCGAATCAACAGGGTCACCAATGCTGACATACTTGCTGAAATCACCCATATTTTACTCTTCCTTCCTTTAGACCTTCGCTGATAACTTCTCCTCGCGAAAAATGCACATGAATATCTTCCCATTTGGAGATTCCATGCCCTTTTACGGTATGCGCTATGATGCACTTCGGCTTCCCATCGCCGTAAAGGTTGTTCGTCAGGCTTAACGTATCAACCACCTGCCTCAGATTGTGGCCGTCGATCTCCGTGACCCAAAAACCGAAAGATTTCCATTTATCGACAAAGGGTTCGATGGGCATGACATCGTTTGACGAACCCATGATGCAGTATTTGTTATAGTCAATTATGGTTACCAGATTATCCAGCTTATATCTGGTGGCAAACATCGCTGCTTCCCACACCTGACCTTCGTGGCATTCTCCATCGCCGAGAATGCAGTATACCCTGTAAGTTGGATTGTACTTGACTATCATTTGGGCCATATATTTTTTCGCATAGTCGGTAGGCCCCTCACCCAGGACACCGGTCTTCATTTTTTCCGCGAGCGCAAGTCCGGCGGCATAGGACAAACCTTGGCCGAGTGATCCTCCTGAAAACTCAAGACCGGGCGTGCACCACCGGTCGGCATGCCCTTGGAACGGTGAGCCGAAACGGTAGTAGGTATCAAGTGTCTCCTTCGGATACCACCCGATTTCCACCAGGGCGGCATATATAGCCTCGCAGCAATGCGCTTTGGAAAGCACCAATCTGTCTCTTTCCGGCCAATCCGGATCATTAGGGTTTACTTTCATGTGGTGGAAATAGAGCGCCGTAATTAACTCAATTAACGACATAGTCCCGCCCACGTGCCCCTGGGCGTGGACGTTTTGTGTTCCCTCAAAAATAGTAAAAACATTTCTGCGAACCACGTTCGCTTTTTCTTCGAGCTGCTTGATCAATTCTTCGCCGTTTATCATCTGCCGTGCTCCTTTATTACGACTTCCACCGTATCGAGGGTGAGCGCGCTTCCACAGCTCGGGCATGTATTCTTGTACAGCGCAAGCACACTTTCCTCGGACGGTATCGCCCTCATATAGAGCCGTCTCTTTATGTCCTCACCGGCATAGAGCAGCATCTTACATTTACCGCAAACGATCTTCTCGGTCATTTCTCACTCCATTTGATTTTTATTCGATATGTGCCAAACGAGACTGCTTTCATACAAAGCCGGCCAAAACTGGCCGGTTGGTCGGCGATTCACGTCCGGGCCGCAGCCCCTACTCAGGGATCAACAGTGTCTTGATCGCTGTGTGGCCGGGCTTTCCCTTCACTTCCATCGCCTCTTTGATACGGCTAAAAGGAAACTCATCCGTGATCATCCTCTTGGCGTTTACCAGGCCCCGCTCGAGAAATTGAATCACGCTCGGATATTTGAAGGGACCCCAATGCCCGCCGATTATCTCAAGTTCCTTGAACTCGCCGACCATGGTGAAATTGAGGCTCGCGCTGTCATGATAAGCGGCATAAACCATCAGCCGCCCTCGCTTTCGCAACACCTCGAAGGCGAGTTCTAGAGACGACGTGGCGCCGGATGTCTCCAAAAACGCACAACAGCCGATCCCCCCCGTCAATTCCATGATCGCCTCGCGCACGTCCATCGTCTTCGGATTGAAGGCGTAGTCCGCACCCAGCTCCTTGGCGATGGCGCACAGGTTTTCGTCAATATCCAGCCCGATCAGGCGGTAAGGATGCCGCAGACGCGCCATTTGCAGCATTCCCATCCCAATGGTACCCAATCCGGATACTACCACGGTGTCCTCCGGCCCTATCCTCGCCCTCTCGACGCCGTGGGCGCTGCATGCAAGAGGTTCGATGAGAGCTGCCTCTTTGGCCGGTATACGTTCGGGCACCCTCCACATAATCGATCCTTCGGGACACTTCATGTATTGCGCCCAGGAGCTCCCGAGAAATCCCACCATGTTGATACAGAGGTGATACAAACCCCGTACGCAGTAGAAGCATTTCCTGCAGGGAATACCGAGCTCCGCCGTCGCCTTATCGCCGATCTTGAGGCCCGTCGCCTCAGCCGCGCCTTTCCCCATTTCGACCACGGTTCCACAATACTCGTGACCGCGCACGTTGGGCCGAAACTTGAAATCCTTATTGGCCGCCTTTGCGCGAGCGGTCCACGGATCCCCTCCCCTGTATACGTGCAAGTCCGAGCCGCAAATACCGGTTGCCTCGATTTTCAACAACACATCCCCCGGCCCGACGACAGGTTTTTCCACCTCTTCGTGCCGGAAATCCCCGGGGCCATACACTACTATCGCCTGCATCTTTTCCATACCTACCGCCTTATCAAGTATTGCTTGATGTATAAATTTTTCTTGCTTTGTCTAGCCTATAGCAGCTACTTTCCTGGCGACTTTTTTTTGAGCATTTATGCCGTACCGGCCGGCGCCGCCCCTCAATCTCGGATCCAACAGGTCTCTCAACGCGTCGCCAAACATGTTGACTCCGTACACTACTATGCTCAAGGCCACACCGGGCCATATTGCCATCCAGGGAGCCATATACATGTAATCGCGACCTGCCCCGCTGAGCATACCGCCCCAACTTGGAGCAGGCGGCGGAATGCCAAAACCGAGGAAGCTTAGCGAAGCTTCTATAAGGATCGCAGCGGGGACCCGCACGCTGAACTGGACGATTACAGGTACCATGATATTCGGCAGAATATGCCGCATGAGGGTCCTGGTAGTAGAACAACCGATAGAACGGGCGGCGTGCACGTATTGATTCTCTCTGATTGCCATGGTAGCGCCTCTTATCTCCCTGGAACCGCCTATACCCCACGACAATCCGAGGACGATGATCAGAGACCACATCCCACGCCCTATCATCGAAATGATAACCATAAGAAGTATCAACTGCGGCATGCACATCCACGCGTCAACGAACCTCTGGACTATCAGGTCGAATTTTCTCCCGAGGAACCCGGTTAACATGCCTAGAAACGCGGAAACCAACGTTGATATCATGCTCGCCGACAATCCTACGATTACCGAAATGCGTGCGCCGTAGATAATACGGCTGAGCATGTCTCTCCCCAGGTTGTCCGTTCCCAGCCAGAACTGACCTGACGGTGCAGCCAGCAAATGGTCGGTGAAGATCTCTTGATACCCGTAGGGAGCGAGCAGATCAGCGAAAATTCCGGTGAAAAGAAGGAGCACGGTTATGATCAGCCCAACCGTACCCAAAGGCTTCTCCTTCACCAGCCTTTTCATAAAATCTGCAAACCAAAAGCGTCTTCTATCCAAACGGTGCTCTGAGAGTTTACCGTTCAAGCTGCCTCTCCTTCTTTGTTTTTACCATTACCTGAATGTAATTCTCGGGTCTAAAAAGCCATAGCTCAGGTCCACCAGTAGATTTATCACTACCATCCCGACGCCGAAAACAAGCATAACACCGCTCACAACGGTGTAATCCCGGTCGAGGCTGGCCTGCACAAGGAGCCGACCCATCCCCGGTAGCTGGAATATCTGCTCTATTATCACGGAACCACCAACAAGAACCGGTATCTGATATCCCATTGTGGTGACCACCGGTATCAACGCATTCTTCAAAGCGTGCCTCGTGATGATCACCCTCTCTTTGAGCCCCTTGGACCATGCGGTCCTGATGTAGTCCTGCCTGAGGACTTCAAGCATCATATTACGAGTCATTCTCATGGTTGCGCCGGAGAGCATCATACCCAGGACTATAGCAGGGAGAACAAACATCTTGAGATTACGCGCTGGATCTTCAAAAAAGCGGGTAAGCATAAGGGGCGGTGCATAGCCCCACCAAATCGAGCCGAAAACTATAATTAGCGTAGCAATCCAGAAACCGGGGACAGCCATACACATGATCGCAAAGCTACGGCCCAGATAATCACCCAGAGTATCCTGGCGCAAGGCCGAATAGACACCTATCGGCAATGCAATGAGCTGGGCGATGACCAGAGCCAGCAGGCCAAGCTCGAGAGTTACAGGCCATCTCTGGCTTATCAGCCTGAGAACAGGTGTCCCCTTCCATAGCGATTTCCCAAAGTCGCCGTGAATAACGCCGCTAAACTGGCCATCCGCCTGCGGCGCAAATCCTATCCAGCGAGCGTACTGGACCGGAATCGACACATCCAGCCCAAGGGTTTTCTCGATAGCAGATCTGTCCATCTTTACGGCAACGAACTCCATCTGTCCCGCCATCAAATCTATAATATCCCCCGGGATCAGCCGGATAATAAAGAAGACTATGAAGCTTACCAGAATCACTGTGGGTATCATGAGTGCTATTCTTCTGATTATATAAGCTCGCATAACTAATACCCTATATTTAAGTATTCCAGATATACCCTCTCAGCTAGTATATCTGTTCTCCGCACCGAAATGCCAGCCCATAGCGGTAAAAAAGGGGGTGGAGGAAGTATGCAAACCCCCACCCCTGCATTCTGCATTAGCAAATGTTAGGCCAACTTCTCGAAAACCCGCTTACTCCTCAATCCAGCAACCGGCAATTACCGGAACCCGGACATGATAGTCTACATCAATCTCACCGTAGTAATTCTTCAGCTTCGGCCAGTGATACGTAAGCGCAAACGGGAAATTGTAAGACAAGAACCAAGCGTCTTCCCAGAGATACAGCGACAATTCTTTGAGCATCGCATACCGCTCACCCTCATCAACCGTCTGATGTGCGGCCGACAATGTCTTGTTTATGTAGGGATCATCAAGCTCACAGAAGTTCCAAGGCTGCCCCGGGGTTGTGTACTCAAGAAGCGCGTGAACAGGGTCGGAAACAGCTCCGGCAAAGGTACAGATGTCTTCATAATTGTGATTGATCTTCAACGCGCTGTAGGCGGCCGCCTCGAGCACGTTCAGTTCCAGATCGATACCTAGCTTGTCCCACATGCCAACCAGCATTTCCGATGCCGGGGGCAGCTTTCCGGTGGTGGGGATGTCAAGCTTGAGCTTGAATCCGTTGGGGTACCCCGCATCGGCAATCATCTTCTTTGCCTTTACCGGGTCATATTTGTAGAGCTCCTGGATCGATGCCGGACAATCTTCCAACGGCGTGTACAGATCGGTGCTCAGGTGCGGAAAAATCGGGAAGCCGAATTTTTCCCCGTCCATCCATACCGCTCTGTTGATGGCGTCCAGGTCGGTGCCGATGATCATCGCCCGCCGCAGGTCTTTGTTGCTGAAATACTTGGATGACGATTTGAAAGCTACATAGAGGCCATCGGAAACCAGGTATTTGTATTTCACCAGGTCCGGGTTAGTCTTGGCCAGAGTCTCCTCATATTGCAGGCCGACACTTTCAATGAAGTCGAGATTCCCCGACCGGAGTGCAGCCAATCTGGTGGTTTCATCCGGGATGATCGGGTATACCAGCTCGTCAATAAACGGGAGTTGGTACTCCTTGCCGTTTATGGTTCTCTTCTCCCAGTAGTCATCATTCTTCACGTAGGCCATGTGAGAACCTTGAACGTACTCTTTGAACATCCATGGCCCGGTGCCGGTAACGTTATCCCAGTTCTCGGGACCGGCTTTCAGTGTTTCCGGGGACTGCATGCCGGAGCACCATCCGCACCCGAGATAGATTACCCAGTTGGATACGAATTGAGAGACGTCAATTACCAGCGTGTACTTGTCCTGGGCGTAAATATCCTGGATGAAAAAAAGGCGCGCATGCCCGCCGACTGCCGGGCTATCCCAGTAATGCTTCAGGCTGGTTACGGCATCTTGCGCAACAAACTCCCTCGGTTTCATCCCGATAGTGTCGTTGCCTTGCCACATGATCCCCGGTCGTATGTGAAAAACAAACTTGTCCTGGGAGAGCTCCCAACTTTCGGCCAGATATCCTCTCAAAGCGTATTCCGGGATGTACTGAAAAGCCTCAAAGGAATACTCACCGGTACCCCTTGGTCCCACTTTCTCGAAGTCACCGGTTACCAGTTGCTGCATAAAAGGCGCCTGGAAGAGGTTTGTCGACCAGGTCCCGGAAGCCAGGTCGGCACTTCCCGGTTCGGCCCCGGCACCGCGGTGGTGGTAAACGAGCTTCCCGCCGTATCGCGGTTCTCCGGCTGCTCCTGCGGCCGCCTTTTCACCGTCGCCGCCGGCGTAGATGACAGTCGCAAGCAACGCGAAAACTACCATTAACATGCCAATCTTGATTTTCATTAGAATTTCTCCCTCCACTAGAAATAGTCTCGCTCCGTCATATAGTGATCTGGTCTTTCCCAGCGTCGATAGGTCTTTCCCTATGGTCTTTACCGTCGCCCAACCATACCTCCTTCATCGATATTGCGCTTTTAATTGCAGAAATATTGTATGGTACTTCAGCGCTCACGTCAAGAAAAATCTTACTATTCTCTGAGAATTACCTTGGTGAGTATCCAATTTTAAGTAGTTTTTCAGAAAAACTAGCCGCCGCTCTCTTCAGACTTTGCGGGGAACCCTGACACAAAAAAGGGACGCAATCAGAGCTGCGTCCCCCCCCCATCCAAAGCTTCTCTCGTGATTTCCGGTCTAGTATCCCATTTCTTTCTTCATTGTTTCATCAATCCACAGGGTGGATATGATTCCGTGGTGGTTGTAGTATCCGGACTCGAGCTCGCCGTAGTAATTCTGTACCCACGGCCAATAAGCATTCCTCAGTTCTTGCAGAACACCAGGTATGACAGGAACTTCGTTGGTGTAATACACGCATATATCCTTGAGCATCTTGGTTCTTTCAGCATCATCAAATGTTGCCATCGCCGTCAGATACATCTTATCAAGCTTGTCGTCATACCAATATGGCGTACTTGTTATCGACGTGGCGCCGGGAACAAAGATAGTTGGTGTTGTGGTAACCATCTCGCGCCCTGCCATATCTTTGTAAGCCCTAGTGCCCCACATCGACCGTAGGGTGGCACTGTCCGTCACCGATATGGTGCAATCGAGACCAATCGCCTCCCACATGGTTGTACATAACGTCACGTAATCAAGGACCTCTGCCTGAAAGTCCGTAGTGGGAGTCGCGATGTCAACTTTAAAACCATTGGGGTAACCGGCAGCGGCTATCAGCCGTTTCGCTTCATCCGGATGGTACTCAAACAACATCCTGGTCTCTTCCGGCAGCTCGTCTATCGGCGTGTAATATGGCGACCTGGAATCGACGGGAAAGCAGTGCACGGCACCTCCATAGGGGTATATTACTTCCTGTATGGTCTTATAGTCCAAGGCCATCATCATCGCTCGCCGCACGTTCCTGTCGGTCCACGGTTTTTCCGCGGTCTTCATGTACAGGATATTTACCTGGCTCTTATAGTACGGATCGAGCACCAGCTTGGGAGATGTGGAAGTCAAAGTTGGTGAATAATCCGGAGGAACAGCGAGATACCAGTCTATCTTGCCGGTTCGTAGAGCGGACACGCGCGTAGATTCATCAGGAATGATGGGGTATATTACCTGATCAACAAACGGCGTTTGATACGTCTTCCCGTCAATGGTGGTCTCTCCCCAATAATCGGGATTCCTCGTATACGTAGCTCCGACCGCGCTTGCCCAGTCGGTTATGATAAACGGCCCTGTGCCAACGGCATTGCTCCAATCCCCAAGGCATTGCAGCCATAGCCCAACCTGAACATCCAATCGGCGTCGAACTTGTTGCATGTAACCTTCACCGTGTACCGGTCAGTGGCATCAATGCTGTCAATAAAAGAATAGGTCTTTGAACCTTTGTCAATCCGCCAGAAATCCCATTTACGATTCATAGAAAATGCCACGTCATCTGCGGTGAGTTCTCTCGGCGCCATTCTGATTTTCTCATTCCCTGTCCACATCACACCCTTGCGTCAATGTCGACTGACGTTCCCAATTGCGCGATCATCATGTCGATTACGTCGCCGGGAATGAAACGTATCGCCATGAATACTATAATGCTGACCAAGAACAAAGTGGGCACCACGAGCAGTAGTCTTCTGATTATGTAACTAAACATAACGCCCCTCGAATTCGATTGTCAGCCCGGCTCCTGCAGTTAAGCGCCCCCAGTATGCGGTCGGGTGTTATTCATTGACACAATGCCAAGGGAAACGGGCGCTGTGGATTCTCGAATAACCAAGGGACATTCCAAAAAGGTAAAACTCGATACTTCATCTGCAACGCGCGCTTTTCTCACCATGTCAACGGCGATTTGCCCCATCCGGTACTTAGGGATTGCAATAGTCGAAAGAGATGGATTTGAATGAGTAGCCATGGCAATATCGTCATAACCCATCACGGAAATATCCTTGGGAATGGAAAGTCCACGCCCTCTGATGGAATGTATGGCACCCAACGCCATGAGGTCATTGTGGGCAATTATCGCTGTAGGAAGGTCCTTCGGCGGGAGCTGCAAGAGCTGATTTGCCAATTGGAAACCTGACTCAATAGTAGGCAAGCCTTCAGCGAGAAATTCCGGACGCGGTTCAAATCCGTACTGGTTCATGGCATTCTTGAGACCGCTTAGTTTTGCACGTGAAGTGTCCCAGCTGGTAGGGGCCGACAAATAGGCAATTTTGCGATGGTTCAGTTCCAAAAGGTATCTCGCGGCCTGGTGCATGGCCTTTTCATGGTCAACGAGTATGCAAGGTATGCGGCCCTGTTCAACCCTTCGGCCTATCAGAACCAAAGGAATGTTGTTCCTCTCTTTGAAGTCACTGATGATACTCGAAAGGGGGAGCCTCCAACCGCACACGATAATCCCGACAATTTCCTTCTTATTCAGACAGCGAAGCACATTCTGTTGTTGTTTCGGGTTTTCGGAAGCGTTTATTACGAATAATGAATCGTCGAAATTATCGGCTTCATCCTGCGCACCCTTGGTAATCTCCATGTACACCGGATTGAGTATGTCCGGCACAAACATGGCGATTATTCCGTGTACGATAGGGTTGATCGACCGTTCGTACTTGTAGCCCGTCCGGGCAACGGCAGCTTCTATCTTTGTCCGTAAATCATCGGATACCTGTGAGCTTTTTGTAAGATAACGAGATACGGTGGAAAGCGAGACTCCTGCGCAAGCAGCAACAGCCTGCATCGTGACCTTTGATTTCTGCCTTGCCACAAGCCATTATCTCAGAAAATCCGCGAAATTTCAAGCGAAACTTTCACGTTTTGGCTGCAATTTTCTGTCTTCGCTTTTGAAATCTTCTCAAGAACTCCTGGCGCCGCTCACAACCCCGGTGTCACACGATCACCGTGAAGTTCTGTCCCTTCCCTCGCCCATCAGGCTCATATC
>JAFGHN010000301.1 GCA_016930115.1 Spirochaetales bacterium
AATGGGATGGTGTGGACTGTATCCTTCTTGCGGAAACCCCAAAATCCGACGACTACGACCCTTACTTTTTTATCAGCCTTGACGTGTACTACCGGGGGAGACTTCCGGATGTGGATGACCGTCAGCGGCAGTTTTCGGATGCAGGCGCCTTTGAGTCTTCGAGTGTCGCTTCCAAGGACAGGTTTCTGTTGGAAGATATCCCGGTTCGTGTTGAATACAAAGACATGGGGAGAATCGACGAAATCCTCCAGCGCACGAAAGACAACATGTGGGTTTTTCGCCAAACCGGTACATACATGTTTCACAGGCTTGAAACGGGTAAAGTCCTCTATGCCGAATCGGAGTGGATAGAAACGATTCGAGGTGATCTGAAAGCCCTTCCGGATACCTTTTGGGCGCTCCTGGTGCAATCGAGCAGAGCCACGATGGAGCATTACCTGAGTGACCTCATGACGTCAGTTATACAGGAAAACAACCTCTATTATCTCATTTCCTCGGCCGGCTTCATCAAGAGTTACTTGAGCCTGCTTTTTGTGGCAAACCGACGGTTTGAACCTTCCGCGAGAAAGTTGTACGAGACGGTCTGGGAACTGAAGGAGTTGCCCGAAAACTTCAAAGGACGGTTTGAAAGTTTCCTCCGGGACTCCCCCGATTTTCCCCCGTCGCGAAAAATGGAGTTGGCGGAACTGATGGCTAGAAGTATCTTACCGATGTGCTGAAGTCTCTCTGTATTGCAGTCGTATCGTCTCTCTTGCTTTCCTCGGGCTGCGCCGTCCGCGAGACCGTGGATTTCCACGTGAACGACGACATCGTCCTCAGAGTGAAGGTAGACGCGGAAGACCTCCAGTCCCGTGGCGTCTGTTCCTTCAACCTCGAGCGTCCGGTCGTCGTCCAAGGTTCTGATCAGGCACTCATCCTCGAGTTACCACCGCAGACCGGAGACATCGGACTCGCGATTGAAACTGCCGAATCGGTGATGATCGACTATGTGCTTGATGCCGATTTCGCGGAAAGCCTGGGTGTTTCCGCCCAGCCTGAAAACGTAACCTTCTCCGTGCCTCTTGCTTCAGGAACGAAATTCGACCGTTTCACCCTTTCGTATGGTACCCGCGGCGCAAGCGCCGCCGAGATGTTTCCGGTCTACGCAGGTTTCGGCGCGGCGGCGGAAGGCGTGTTCCGCGAGCCGGCGCCGCTTGTCGACGCCAGGATAGCTATTGACAGGCACGTCAGCAATCCGCATGAGTCGACCTTCTACGATATCTCCGCCATAACCGATTCACTGACGGGAATTGCGAGAGTCGCTTTCGGTTATTCCTATGAACCTGTCGACGGTGAACCGTGCAACGTCACGCTGGCGGCCAAAGGCGCCGGGGGCTCCGTGCGGTTTGCCGTAAAACTCCGTGAAGGCCGGGCGACTGTGTATCTCTACGAGGGCATGTGCGGTTTTGCCCCGGAAACGGTTGAGGTCCTTGTCGAAGGGCATGGGTTTTCGCTTACATCGCTGGAAATCAGCGAGGTGCCTGATGGAACAGGCGCCGGCGTGCAGCCTTTGCCGATCGATATGGGAGGCTTGATCATCTATCCGATGGACCGGTGGAGAAACGAGGACTATGAGCTGTTCTCCTGGAACCTCCGCCCTGAGATTCTCATTGTGGATACCGTCTCCTATGCCGTGCAATCGGAGTTTTTCAAACGGCTCGCTTTTTTTGTTGAAAAGTCCGGAAGCGCGGGATCGCTCCTGTCTGATGAGAAAATCTCGGGCAAACACGGGTGGAATGCCCATGACTATCAGGCGGAGGACCTCGCCCGTTTTTTCAACAGAGCGAAAGCCGAGAATTTTCAGCTGGGAGAGAGGGAACTTCTCCTGCGTGAGATACTTGTCAATCGGGGTATCATCCGCGACGGTAATGGTGTGTGGTTGCCGGGGGCGGGCGGATTGCTATCGCTTTCACAGGAATCTACGCCGCGGCTACGGGAACTTTTCATGGCGCACGAAGGATACCATGGAATTTTCTTTACGGATCCCGGATACCGGAAGATTTCTTTCGCAGTTTGGAGCAGCTTGAGTCCCCTGGAGCAACGGTTCTGGCGGGAGTTTTTGGCCTTGCGGGAGTACAACGTAAACGACGAGTTTCTAGTCGTCAACGAGTTTCAGGCTTATCTCATGCAAGTTTCACACGACAATCTCGAAGCTTACTACTGGGATTACTCTGTTCCTGCCCTTGTTGACGCCGAACCAAAGACCGGCGCGTTGGTTATCGAGCTCGAGGCGGCATACCCGGATACGTTCCACCGGTCGGCGCTGGCGCTGGAGAACTATCTGCTGATTGAGACCGGCGTCGGCGCTGCGGATCTTTTCTGCTTGCGAGGGATAGAGGGTTGACGAGATAGCGCATGCGCTATATATAGTGTTGTTTTGTGGAAAAGGTGTATTCCGGCACTATATATCAGGCGACTGTAGGCCGATACTAATACCGTGAGAAGCTGCCTGCCGATATCGCGCGCAAATGGGAGGGATTAACGTGAACATACCGAGGCGATTCACCAAAGGGATGGCCAGCCCCTATGACGGCATAACCTGGGAAGCTAGAGTATCTGAGATACGGAATTCCGATGGCGGGCTCATTTTCAGACAGGAAGGCGTCACCGTACCCGCCGATTGGTCGCAGATCGCCACGGACATCGCGGCGCAAAAATACTTCCGTAAAACCGGCGTGCCCCTCGAGAGTGGTGCCACAGGCGGAGAGAATGACTTGAGGCAGGTGTTCCACCGCTTGAGCCACACCTGGACGGCGTGGGGAAAACGCGCGGGTTACTTCCAGTCCGATGAGGATGCGCAGAGCTTCTACGACGAGGTGCGATTCATGCTCGCCCATCAGATGGCTGCGCCCAATTCCCCGCAGTGGTTCAACACCGGTCTCTACGAGGTGTACGGCCTCACCGGGCCGTCCCAGGGACACTTCTATGTTGATCATGAAACCGGCAAACTCGAGCGTGCCCGAAACGCCTATGAACACCCGCAGCCTCACGCTTGTTTCATCATGAATGTCAAAGATGATCTGGTAAATGACGGCGGCATTATGGATCTCGTCACCCGGGAAGCCCGTCTCTTCAAATACGGATCCGGTACCGGTACCAATTTTTCTTCGCTTCGTGCTGGGGGTGAACCGCTGAGCGGCGGAGGAGTGTCTTCAGGCTTGCTGTCTTTCCTGAAAATCTTCGACCGGTCCGCCTCGGCGATAAAGAGCGGCGGCACCACCAGGCGCGCCGCGAAGATGGTCATCCTGGACGCGGATCATCCTGATATCGAACGGTTCGTCAATTGGAAAGCCCGGGAGGAGCACAAGGTTGCATCGATGGTCGCCGGAAGCGTGGCGGTCAGGAGGCACGCGGCGAAGCTGGTTGAGGCCGTGCAGGGCTACCAGGGGTTGGAGCGCGACCGGCTGGACCCGCGGGCAAACACGAGGCTGAGATCGGCGCTTCGCGGTGCCCTCGATGACGGCCTGCCGACCACGTATCTCTATCATGTCCTGCACACTATCTCCCAGACCGGCGAAGCTCCGGATACGGAGCAGTACACCGTCGACTGGGAGGGAGAGGCATACCTCACCGCCAGCGGGCAATCTTCGAACAACTCGGTGAGAATATCGAACGAGTTTCTCTCGGCGGTACGCGAGGACAAGGAGTGGGCGTTGCTGAGCCGCACCGATGAGAAACCGCATTCGGTAGTGAAGGCGAGAGAGCTCTGGCGAAGGATAGTGCAAGCGGCCTGGCAATGCGCCGATCCGGGGCTTCAGTTCCACACGACCATCAACGAGTGGCACACCTGCCCCGAAGGGGGCGAAATACGCGCATCTAATCCGTGTTCCGAGTACATGTTCCTCGATGACACCGCATGCAACCTGGCGTCACTCAATTTGATCAAATTTTACGATGCCGGGACCGGGGAGTTCCTGCTCGACGATTACCGTCATGCGATCAGACTGTGGACGCTGGTCCTCGAAATTTCCGTCGTGATGGCCCAGTTCCCGAGCGCCGAAATCGCAAGGCGGAGCTATGACTACCGGACCCTCGGCCTGGGATTCGCGAATCTCGGCAGCCTGCTCATGGTAATGGGCGTTCCTTACGACAGCGATACCGGCCGCGGAATCGCAGGCGCGCTGACGGCAATTCTCACAGGCGAAGCATACGCCGCATCCGCGGAGCTTGCGTCGGTCGCAGGCCCCTTCCCGAAGTATCAGTTTAACCGGGAACACATGTTAAAGGTGATTCGAAACCACCGCAGGGCGGCGCACAACGCGCCACGGGACGATTATGAGAATCTCTCGGTATACCCGGCTGGCCTGAAAACCGGCAGTGTTCCCGATGAATTGCTCGACGCCGCGAGTTCTGCCTGGGACCGGGCGCTCGAGCTCGGTGAAAAACACGGGTACAGAAACGCTCAGGTGACGGCCGTAGCGCCCACGGGCACCATCGGATTGTTGATGGATTGCGACACCACCGGCGTCGAGCCGGATTTTGCTCTGGTGAAGTTCAAGAAGCTCGCCGGCGGCGGGTATTTCAAGATTATCAACCAGTCGATTCCGCCTTCGCTGGTGAAACTTGGATACGGCGAGAGGGAACGGAAGGCGATCATCCGCTATTGTGTCGGGTCCGGTACGTTAAAGGGAGCGCCCGGAGTGTCGGCCGAGCGGCTTTCGGAGAAAGGCTTCAATGAAGATCTTGTCGATAAGATCGATACATACCTGGGTAATTCGATCTCGCTGTCATCCGTATTTGCCCCGCACGTTCTTGGTGATGCGTTTCTGCAGCAGACGCTCAACATTCCGGAGGCAACCTACTCGCTGCCGGGATTTGATCTGCTCCGGCATCTTGGCTTCAGTGATGACGATATACGGTCGGCGGAGCTCTACGCCTGCGGCGCGATGACCATGGAGGGCGCTCCCGGGCTGAAAGAAGAACACCTCCCTGTTTTCGATACCGCGTCACCGTCGGGCAGAATAGGGAAGCGCTCGATACCCTGGAAGGCCCATATCGAGATGATGGCTGCGGTTCAGCCGTTCATCTCGGGCGCCATTTCCAAGACGATCAACATGCCCAGCAATGCGTCTATCGCGGATGTCGAGGGCGCCTACCGGATGGCGTGGGAAAAGATGCTGAAGTCGATTGCCCTGTACAGAAACGGATCAAAGCTCAGCCAGCCCTTGAACTCGCTTGCTCCGGGAACCGATGCAGTTGCCGACGCAATCCTCTTTGCCGCGGCCTCGCCGGCCGGCGAAGAACCGGTGGAGATCAAAGGTGCCGGAACTCTCGAAGGGAGAAAACGCGAGCTGCTTCCCGGCAGGAGAAACGGATACACGCAGAAGGCGAAGATCGGGAACCACAGCCTGTTCCTGAGGACCGGCGAGTACGGCGACGGAAGGCTTGGCGAGATTTTCCTCGATATGCACAAGGAAGGCGCGGCCTTCAGATCGCTGCTCAACAGTTTTGCGATAGCCGTCTCTCTGGGCCTGCAATACGGGGTGCCCCTCGAGGAGTACGTGGACGCTTTTACCTTCACCCGATTCGAACCGAACGGAATCGTGCGCGGTCACGATAACATCAAGATGGCCACATCGGTGCTCGATTTGATCTTCCGGGACCTTGCGCTCTCTTATCTTGACCGTACTGATCTTGTCCAGGTAATGCCGCAGGATCTTATCTCCACCGCCACCCGGGGCGAAGAGACGGGCGGCATCGTGCCCGCTGCCGGGGACAGCGGTATCGCGGCCGACCGGTACAAATCGCCTGAGAAGCTCCCCGTGGCGCCGAGGACAGGCGCTCCCGGTATGCAGCAGGCGGTTTCCGCAGAGCTACGGGCTCTCGAGACTGCGAGAGTGCAGGGATACGAAGGCGACCCCTGCCCGGAGTGCGGGAACTTGACCCTGGTCCGAAACGGGACCTGTCTCAAATGCGAAACCTGTGGGTCAACGACCGGGTGCTCTTAAGTTGTGATGCAGGCCTTTACAGAGCGCCTCTTTTTTGTTATTTTTATGTTTCACGTATTAAAGAGAAGCTCTGTAAGGAAATAGATATGGCAAGGCGATGTGAAATATGCGGCAAGGGTACAGTGTGGGGCAACAAAGTAAGCCATGCGCATAATAAAACGAGACGGGTCTGGAAACCGAATATCATCAAGGTCAAAACAAAGGTCGGCGGCACCGTGAAAACGATCAAGGTGTGTGCCGCGTGCCTGCGAAGCGGCAAGGTCGAAAAAGCGTAACAGGAAGGCGGCATTGCCGTCTTCCCGCTGCGATCCAATCACATATCGACAATAATCTCGAGTCCGTCGTAAGAGGGTAGTATCCTGCTCGTGTCACTGTTTCGCAGGTTCAACTCTTCCGTCAGTTTCTTGTGGCTCACATCGTGACAGAGATGGGTAAGCCATACCTCTCTCGCGCCGATCTTCTTTGACGCTTCAATCGCCTGTTCGACAGTGAAGTGTGTAGCGTGAGACCGGTAGCGAAGCGCGTTGATGATGAGTATTTTGACCCCCTCAAGCAATTCAAAAGACTCTCTCGGGATTCCGCTGCAGTCGGTAATATAGGCGAAATTTCCGATTCTATAGCCGAAGATTGTGAGATCGCCATGTTTCACGGGCACCGGCGTGATCGTCAATCCGCCGATACCGATCCGGTCCCCCCGATGATCCTGCAGCAGCAGATTCGGTTTCCCGCCGCCTATTTGCGTCTTGGTAAACACGTAATCGAATCTGTCGCGAATTTCGCTCAATGTGTCCTGCGATCCGTAGACGGGAAGCGGCTTTGCATGCGTGAGTGACCTCGTGTCATCCAAGCCGTGTAAATGGTCGGCGTGGGCGTGGGTCATCAGGACCGCATCGAGCCGGCGGATTCCGGCACGGAGGGCCTGAAATCTGAAATCCGTTCCGGTGTCCACAAGAACCACCGTTTCGCCATGTTCTATCAGGACCGAGGAGCGTGTCCGTTTGTCCCGCGGATCGGCAGATCTGCAGACCTCGCAATCGCAGCCTATAACGGGTACTCCATGGGATGTTCCGGAGCCGAGGACGGTTATTTTCATGCAAGTCCACTATAACCGGTGGGATTCTTGCGTCAACTGCGGCGCGGTCGCCGTGGCGCGGGATTCACGTCAGTTTCAGCCTGTTTTTCCAGGGCCCGTCGCGGGGCAGGGAAAGATGACCGCAGCTCAAAAGCACTGAAAGCGCTTCTTCCACTTCCGCCGGAATCCAGCCGGAGAGGCTCGCAAATCCGCGTATGGTCCACAGTGCACGATCCGCTGTTTCCCTGCCAGGGCATCCGCAGAGTAGTTGGGCGGCCCGGTCGACGGTGAATCTCCTTGGATAATACGCCGCGAGGCGGAGGATTTGCTCCAGGCCGGGAAGGACGGTTTCAACACGGTTTTCGCACACGTCGCAGCCGAAACATGCTTCCGGTTCCGCGGAGAGAAGCGAGAGCAGAAACTCCCTACGGCAAGCCTTACCGCTTGACGCGTAACGCAGCATCGCGCCGTAGCGGAGAGTTGCGATGGAGGCGTCTGCTTCGCGTGCCACGCCGCTGCGATCGCCGCCAGGCGCGGCGGCGGCACTTTTCCCGGGCATTCCCGGTTCTTCATCCAGCGGGGCCAGGCTGCCGGTCATATCCGCAGAGCTGTCGCGTGGTCGGAAAATCCTGTCAACAGGACCGAACAGCAGGATCGCTTCGGAAGGTTCTCTATCACGCCCCGCCCGGCCCGATTCCTGCAGATACGCCTCTACAGACGGCGGCATGTCCCGATGGACAACCGTTCGTATGTTCGATTTGTCTACTCCCATTCCGTACGCACAGGTAGAAGCGAGCACCCCGTCATCGGAATCGAAGAACCACTTCTCGATGGCAGCCTTTTCTTCTCTTTCCAGACCGGCATGGTAGAACCTGACCGGGATTTCCGGATAGGCCTTTGCGAGGAGCCTCGCAGTCATTTCGGCGCTCGTTCTCGAACGGCAGAAGATAATTGCCGGTTTGGCTATCTGCCCCACGAGCGCCCGCAGTTCGTGGTCCTTCGAAAGCGCCGGTTTGACCGAATAGCTGATGTTCGGTCTGTCCGGTACCGACTTCACGATGTGCGGAGGCATGCCGGCGAAGAGGATCTCCACGAGACGGTTCAAAATGTATTCCGATGCCGTGGCGGTAAAGGCGCTGAGTTGCGGTATATTTGCGCGTTCTTTGATTTCCAGAAGCTTGAGATAGGTCGGCCTGAAGCTCTCGCCCCATTCGGCCACCGTATGCGCCTCATCTATTACCATGTGGCTGATCTCCAAGGCCGGGAGCCGGTCGATCACCTTGTCCTGGATAAGCGTCTCCGGATTTGAAATGAGATAGCGGACATCACCGGCGCCGCATGCGTTGAAGACCTCATCGCGCTCGTCTTTGGACTGCCCGCCGCGAAGGACACGGACGCCGAGCCCGGTATCTTCAAGTCGCCGCGCCTGGTCGGCCATGAGGGCCAACAGCGGGAAGATGACGAGGGTGGGGCCCTTGAGGAAGGCAGCCGGCAAAGAGAAACAGAGGGATTTTCCGGCGCCCGTCGGGAGGATGACAATCTGGTCCTTCCCCTCGATGATGTTGCTCACCACCAAACGCTGGAAGGGGAAGAGGTAGTCGATACCAAAGGCCGACTTGGCCACCTGGTCGATGGGGTTCAGATCGATATCGCGTGGTAACTGGCTCACACAGAATATGAAGCGGCTTTATCCGACGGCGCTTCAGCACCATACCTCTTCACCCGAACGATACCAGGCAACCGCGCCGACTTCGCTGCCTCGTCTTCTTGTCGCGCGGCCGCCCTAAATCAAATCCGCGTACCCGGCACCCGTTATGTTGAGTAAATCATCGGCGCTTAACCTGATCTGAGCGCCCCGTACCCCTGCGCTGACGTAGATGCTCTCAAACAGTTGTGCGGTTTCATCGATATAGGTCGGGAACTGTTTCTTCATCCCCACAGGCGAGCATCCCCCGCGCAAGTATCCGGTTAACGGAAACAGATCTTTTACTTTTATCATCTCAACTTTCTTGTTGCCGCTGGAAAACGCCGCTTTTTTCAGATCAAGATCGGTCGTAACGGGGATGCAAAAAACGACGTTCCCGGTCTTGTCCCCGGCGCAAACGAGGGTCTTGAAGACCGTATCGGGGTCAGCGCCGATCTTGCGGGCAACGGACGGACCACTCAGATCGTCTTCATCAACTTCATACGATACTGTTTCAAATAACACGTTGTGTGCTTCAAGAATTCTGATTGCGTTGGTCTTGCCCATCCGTCCCCGTCCTGCAAGGTTTGTGACACAACAGGATAAATAGCGCGAAATATGTCTGTCAACCTCGGCCTGTCTGATTTCAGCCACATCCGCGCTTCCGCTCTAAGCGGAAGCGCGGATTACTGCGCCCGGCGCAACGGTTCGACGAGAGAGGCTATCTTTACCTCGTATCGAAACGCAGGGAGAAAGGTACGCTCTTTCAAGCCGTCCGCGCAGATTCGAGAGAATACTCACCCTGGAGCTCCTTCTGTGTTCCGTCGTAATCTATGATATACTGGTAATCGGGATTTGTATCCGCTATACTTGATTCGAACGTGGAGGTCAGATGAAAAGCTTACGTAATATCTTATTTGTCTTCACTCTGCTGTTTATCATTCTCTCTTGCGCAACCGTTCCCGTGGCAGAGTCCGGTACCACCCCCAAAACAGGAAACGACAAAGGTGCCGGCGACTATTTAGGAGAGGGAGTCAAGATTTGCGGTATCCGGCTCTTTGACTGGATGGGCACTTTGTATACGGTACCCTTCTATCCCTGTGAAATTGTTGTTCCACCTTCGGCCGATACAAAGTATGAGGCACATGTCAGGTCAACCATCCCGGTCAGCGACACCTCGGAGATCGAATTCTGGACACCTTACGTCCTCGATACCAGGCCCGTAGAGAAAGAGGCCCTCGAGACGGGAAAGTTAGTTCTTGCGTGCGGCGATACGTTTCCCAAGCCGGATGAGGCTCTGAGGGAGGCAAAATGGTCTCTGGTGCGGATAAAAGATCTGTCCAATATGTACAAGAGTGTTGTCGTCATGGAATATTTCGATTCCTACTGGAACGAATGGAAATCCTTTGAAGTGAACGTTCAGAATATCCGCATGATCGAGGGAGAGATTTCGGCAGATCTGTAAAATCGGGACTGGTCGGTATCGATGCTATTCAGGCTGGTCAGCGCCGTTCTCATCAACCGGTTCGACATTCTCCTGGCCAGATTCCTCGGGATTCTTCTTCTCAAGACGCCGGAGCTGTTTCTTCTCGTTCTTCTCCTTGCGCTTAAGTTCCTTTCTCCGCTTCTCGGATTTATAGTTGTCACGTGCCATGGTTACTCCTTGCAATTCAAAAGCTGACCTGACCGCGTCCAGTCAGACCGCGATAACGTGCCTGCAGACTGCCGGTTAATGCAGATCAGTCGCGAAGATCACCGCCGCTCAGGATCTATCCCTCACGGCGCGGAGGCACGATATTTCACACTCGATTGGGCAAGACTCTTTCACAGCAGCTGTTCGGAAACCGATAGAAATGCTCGTCGAGGAATCATTAGAATAGCATATTTCAAGCAGGAAGGCAAACCGTTGATTTCGGTACAAGTCCGCGATTTGCTGATGCCTGCCGGTTTTGAATATTCCATTTGACTAAACGCAAATAAAGCGCTACCTTCTGTGGAGTTTCACGTGACGGGCCGCGTGAAGCTATATATTAATAAGAGGAGCCCGATAGATACTACTTTGTATACCCTGGGCGTAAGAACAACCGACCAAACAGAGATTAGGTTTGCGAAAACAATCCATGTTCTGATTCTTCGACGGTAAAAACAAAGTGCGGTGACTATTTGATCACTCCAGGAGGAGAAGATGAACAACAAACTATACGTCGGTGGTCTTTCGTATTCTGTAACAGACCAGGAACTGAGCGAGCTCTTTGGGCAGTACGGGAATGTGGAGTCAGCGAGCGTCGTAAAAGACCGGGACACCAATAATTCCCGCGGCTTCGGCTTTGTAGAAATGAGTACCCAGGAGGAAGCCGAAAAAGCAATAAAGGGTCTCGACGGTACGGATCACCAGGGTAGGGCGCTCAAGGTAAACATGGCAAAACCGCGGACGGATCGTCCCCGCGGCGGCGAGAGCCGGTATCGCGGACAGCGGTATTAGTAGCAACAGCAGTATCACCTAGGCAAGAATCAAGCGGGAGTGGAGTCGGTCCACTCCTTTTTTTTTAGTTACACAAGTTTTACCCACGGCAGGACGGATAGACGTTACTCTATTGTCATAGACACGGCGCGGCATCCTGTGCTCCTGCCTGCCGTCGGGGAGAAAAATAATGAAAATTCTGTTGGTTAACCCGGAGATACCGAACACTTTCTGGAGCTACAAGAAAGCGCTGCAATTCATCGGCAAGAAAGCGTCGGATCCGCCGTTGGCAATGATTACTGTGGCGGCTCTTCTGCCGGCTGCCTGGCAAAAACGGCTGATAGACATGAACGTGACCCAGTTAAAAGCAAGGGATATTGAATGGGCGGATTATGTCTTCATTGGCGGAATGAACATTCAGTATGAATCGTTTAAGCGCGTTGTTGCTCAGTGCAATGAGATCGGAACAACGGTGGTGGCCGGGGGGCCGATGTGCACCTGCAGCTCTGAAGAAATCGAGGGAGTGGATCATTTTGTGCTGAACGAAGCGGAAATCACACTTCCGCAGTTTGTAGATGATTTGGTGGCGGGAACTCCAAAGCGTGTGTATGCGTCAAATGAGTTTCCGGATATCAGGAACACTCCGATCCCCTTGTGGAATCTTCTCGATATGAAAAAATATTCGTCTATGGATCTCCAGTACTCCCGCGGCTGCCCGTACGACTGCGAGTTTTGCAGCATAACCGCAATGTACGGCAGGAAACCTAGACTGAAGAGTCCGGATCAGTTTGTCCGCGAGCTCGATTCGCTCTATGCCGCCGGATGGAGGGGCGGCGTTTTCATCGTCGACGACAATTTTATCGGCAACCGAAGGGTTCTCAAGGAAGAACTGTTGCCGTCACTCATAGAGTGGGCAAAATCGCATGACCACCCGTTTGAGTACATTACCGAAGCGAGTATTGAATTGTCCGACGATGAAGAGTTGATGGGGTTGATGGTCGAAGCGGGCTTTCGGATGGTCTTCGTTGGCATTGAAACGCCTGAAGAAGCAAGTTTGGAGGAGTGCAGCAAAAACCAGAATCGGCGCCGCGATTTGCTCAAATCAGTGAGAATTATGCAGAGAAGGGGCTTGAATATTCTCGGTGGCTTTATCGTCGGTTTCGATCATGACGGTCCGGCCACATTCAATAAGCAGATACAATTTATTCAGCAAAGCGGGATAACGACGGCAATGGTCGGAATACTCAACGCGCTTCCCCTCACTCGTTTGGCCGATAGATTGAAGCATGAGGGCCGTCTGGTCGACTCCTGGAACGGCAACAACGTGGACTCTTCCCTCAATTTCATCCCCCGGATGGGGTCTGAAGCGCTCGTTGACGGATACAAATCAATACTGAGAACAATCTACTCTCAAAAGGCATATTTCGAACGGATCGTCACTTTCTTGAAGGAATACAGAAAACCGGAAAAAGCCGGCAGAAAAGTTGGAATGCGGGAAATCAAAGCTTTCCTGAGGGCGTTGTTTCATCTAGGCCTTCTGGAAAAGGGACGCTGGTATTTCTGGAAACTGATGGCCCATGTGCTGCGTAACTACCCGGGGAGCTTCCCTTTCGCCATGGACCTCGCCATCAGGGGATTCCATTACCGGAAAGTAGCCGCATCGATTACCTGAGGATTGGCAACAAGCGCCGCCGGCTTCCTCCGGGGTTTGTCACAGATGCTCGATATTCCGCTTATCGGCCTCGATTTCTCCGATTTCAACGCGCTTCACCAAGCCGGTCAGCGCGATGTGAGTGGGTGCGTTGACGCCGACATCTTCCCCTTTCCAGGCGACCAGGCCGTTGATGTAATCTATTTCAGTGCGGCGCCCTTTCAGAATATCCTGCCCGGTCGACGGGCGGCCTTTCTCGGTCATGCGTTTCAAGCCCGCCAGCATCGCGCCCTCCACCTCTTCCAACGCAGCCGAATCGCCGTCTCCGGCTGCGAGCCACTTTTCCGGCGGCAGACCGCGGATATGTTCAAGGTTGTATCCAAGGGCCATCCCGACTTTCACGGCTTCCGCGCCCAGGCGGATGGAGAGCCGGCGGGAAGTTTCCCACTCGACCATTTCCTTCCCGGAGAGCCCTGTGGCAGCGGAAATGCCGTTGCCCATAGAGTTCATGGTGAGCTTTGACCAGCGTTCACCCCACAGGTTGGCAGTGGGCTTTGCGCTGTCCACAAAAAGCTGACCAGCCGGACAACCTCCCGCACACGCGGCGTAATGGCTCCGTGTACCTCGCCGACGCGGAAGACGGTATAGGCCGAACCGCCGGGTTGTTGGGTGCGCATCACGTGACCCGCTTCATACGCATCGACGCCGATGGTGCTCGCGATGCAGCCCAGTACCTTGCCCCAGCCGACGATGTTGGCTATGCGGTCTTCATTGATGCTGTTCTGCAGCGATACCACGAAGCCGTCCGGCGCCAGATACTGTTTTATCATCATCGTCGCCCATTCGGTGTCGTAGGATTTGGTGCAAATGAAGGCGATATCGATCGGTGTTTTGAACAAGCTCTGGACCTCGTGCAGGTGCAGAGCCTTGAGGCGCACGGTATGTTCCCCCTGTGTGCCGCTGAGCTGTATTCCGTTACGTTTTATGTGCTCTATGTGTTCAGGCCAGGGGTCGATCAGAGTGACGTCTTCACCGGCCCGCGCAATAAACCCGCCGACATAGCCGCCCACGGCGCCGGCTCCCACGAAAACAATACGTTTACTCATAATACGCTATTACTACTCTCCTGTACTTTGGCCGCCCGGAATTTACGGGCCTCGCAGCGGCATTGTAGCACGCCGGCTGGAACGGTGCCACCATTCGCCGTGAAGCTACAATCTTATGCGCCAGACCTGGCCCCTGTCGTAGGTAACGAAATCCGCTTTGCCGTCCGGTCCGATGGCCCCGTGGGCTGCATCGCAGTAGACGAAGTGGCCACGCCAGAAGGTCAGGCCGTGCGGTGTCGGGTTCGGCTCCGGAATTTCGACGCGTTGCAGCACGCTTCCATCCACTGGGTCCTGTTTGAGGAGGACTCTGTCTCCCCTGTACAGGCACCACAAAGCTCCGTCCACCCAGGCGAGGCCGTGCGCCACTGCAGCCTGACACGGTATCCGGCGTATCAACGAAAAATCAAAGGCGTCGAGCTGCTGGATGGCCATCGCGCCCGGACGGGTGACCCACAGCGTCCCATCCACCCACTCGACGCCGTGGACTCCGCCCGGTCCTGTGAGGGGGCAGCTCGCCAGCGTTTCGCCGCTTTCCGGGTCGATCTTCAGAACGTACGCGCCTCTGCGGTCGGTCGGTCGAACCTTACGGAAATTGGACGGCCCGTTCGAGCCGAGCCATAAGGCCCCGTCGCCGTAGGCTATGCCGCTTCCGTTTTCCATCTCAGTCCGCAGGCGGCGGAGCACGGCGCCCTTTTCGTCAACGAGAAATACGTCATCACTCTCCTGATCGACTATCCACAACCCGTCATCTGCGCCCTGGAGCCCGTTCGGCATCCCAAAGGGGGCGGTGAACATGTACTCGAATTGGGCCATCTCTCTGCCTCCTTATACGACTCGTCCTCATAGCATACAGGAAGTTCGGTAAGGTTCCAATCTTATCTTTCTCCATCATGGTTGTTGTTTTTAGGCAAAGCGGTAGGTGTACTTCTCGTCAAGCGAAGGCCGTCGGAACGGCTGTATTTTCGCGTTGCAGAAAGACAAAAGCATTTCAATCGAGTTTTGACATCGAGACGCGCGCTTGATTGAACTGATGCACGCTTACAAGATACAATTAACCTGTCCTTGGCGTTTGCCCGGCAGAATTATGGAAATGCATTGAAGGGTAAAAATGATGTCCCGAATGAAAAATCCGCGTTATGTCAAAACAAGTTTTCGTTCTCGACATCTGGAAGATAATCCTCTTGGCACTCCGGCCGACCGACATATTCGTGTGTATCTGCCTCCGGGCTATCATAAAGAAGAAACCGCACGATACCCGGTCATCTACTTTCTCCACGGCTACGGTCAGGATCATAATCATCTGCCAATCGATTCGAAAACCGATATAAAAAAGGGCATCCCGTTCCTGGCCCGTATAGTATTACGCAGAGTTCTGAATCGGATTATTTATTTTGAAACTCTGGATCGTTTGATTTCCGAAGGTGTTCTGCCCCCGTTTCTACTGGTGCAGCCTGACGGTGGTCTTCATCTTCCCAGGCTGTTCGACATAAAGAACTTTGATGGTACCACCGCCTACAAAGGGAGTATGTATTGGAATTCCGCGCGCAGCGGGATGTACCGTTCATATATTTTCGAAGATGTAATCGATTTCGTCGATAAAGCGTTTCGGACAATACCGGAGAAACGCTCCCGATTCCTTGCCGGAGGGTCGATGGGAGGATACGGGGCGATGCTTGGCGGGATTTTTTATCCGCATCTGTTCAATGCGGCCGTGGGATTGAGCCCGAGTATCTGCTGTCTTGATATTCTCGATATCGATTTGGTTGTGCCTTTTACCAGACTTTTGTTCGGAAAAAAGGCCGCTATTGCGAGGGGAGAGCAGGAAAAGAACGATATCATAGATTCCTGCGATCTGGTCTTTTCGAAAACGCTCCCGCTGGCGCCGACGATCGAACGTGACGGCAACGGTCGTGTGCTATCCATGGACAAGAACGCCGAGAAGGACTGGGCCGAGACAGGGCTTGACTGGCTGGTAGAGAACACTAAAGGCGCATTTGAAGATGTCAGAGTTATGGTCAGCTGTGAAGCGTCCGATGAGTTTGGATTCGCACAACCGGCGGTTCGTTTTCACAATACATTGACTCGCGCGGGCATTGAACATGAATTTGAAATCTACACCGATAAGCTTGCTTCCAGGTATTCGCCGCACATGTTCGGTATCGCATTTCATATACTGGAAGCACTCAGGTTCTGTTTACCGGCTTGAGCTTTTTCGGGCCAGATGCGCCGGAACAGAACGTCGATCTTGCTCAACTCTTCCGGTATATGTATCGATTGCGGACATTTTGGTATGCACGCGCCGCAATTAGTGCACAGAGTCGCCTTCCCGTTCGTTCTTTCCGCGGTGAGTTTCTTCTCCGAGCCTGCCAGAGCCCTGTACGACCGCTTGTTTTGCCATCGACGAATAAAGCTCCTTTCTGCATACATGTTGTTGAATATCGCCAGGTTCCTGGGGATATTGACCCCCGCCGGACACGGCATGCAGTAATGGCAGGCGGTGCACGGCACCAGGATGGTGCTCCGGAATATCTCGGTAAGCCTCTCGATCGTA